>JBPYDY010000280.1:0-2820 GCA_051986155.1 Methylocella sp. | reverse complement strand
GCTTTACGTTTATTTCGACAGCAAGGAGCAGCTTTTTGAGGCGATCGCCTATGAGGCTTGCGCGGCCCAGGCCGAGGCGGTCTTTTCCCTCGATCCGGCAGATCGCGACATCGAAGCGGTTCTCACGCAGCTTGGCCAAGGGTTTGTCAAATTTCTTTGCCGGCCGGACGCCATGCCGCCGCTGCGCACCATCATGAGCATCTCGGAACGCATGCCGGAGATTGGCCGGAAATATTACGAATCGGGTCCCGCGTGCGGGGCAGAAAGGCTTCGCCATTACCTCGCGGCCCAAGTCGATGCGGGACTGCTCCAAATCGAAGATTGCGAGGTCGCGGCCGCGCAATTCCTCGATTCCTGTCTCGCGACAATTTTGCGGCCGCTGCTCTTCAATGCCTCCGGTGCACCAAGCGACGAGCGTATCGACCACGTTGTCGACATCGCGGTCCGCACTTTTCTCGCCGCCTACCGACGTATTGCATGACGCTAACCGGCAATGGGGCGCTCAAAGCCCCTGGAAGGGCAGATGGCGGCGCTGTCGCGCGCGCCTTGCGCGCGAGGGGGCCAAGCTTTTTCTCAGCGAGCGCAAACGGGCACCCGTCGAAGCGGTCGCCAAGGACATCGTTACCGCCGGTGGATTCGCTGAGGCGAGGTAGACGCTCTCGACGAGCCGGCCGGGGACGGGCATCTACAGTCCTGCCACTCCTGGGCGTTTGGCGTCTCTGGTTGGAATCGATGCGTTTACCGGAGCGCTGAGGCGCGGAATTCTCGCGAGTATTTCGGTCACTACGGAAACTGAAATTACGTGCCAATATCAGGGAGGTGTGTGGCTGGGCAAACTGGATTCGAACCACAGCATGCACTTTACATGCATCGCTTCTAACGACCGAAACGCAATGCGGGCGGAGAATCCGTGGTAAGCAGTTTCGGAGCGCCGGATGAGGGGTCATTCCGCGCGTCCACCCGCTCAAGGGGAGAACGGCGTAATTGCCCGGCCACGACAGCGGATGGGGCGCTACGGCGCAAGCTCCTTGAGCCGCCTGTCGAACCAGGCGAGGTCGCGCTTCCAGACAGCATTATCCGGCGAGAGTTTTGTTAGCCGCGCCATGATCGCCTGGCCCTGGCGCAAGTCATCGCGCGCCTTGGCCTTGTCGCCCGATTGTTTATGCACGTCGGCAAGCTTGCCAAAGCTCACCGAGAGATCGCGCTGCCATCCGGCATTATCGGGATCGGATTTGGCCAGAAGGTCAGCAATCGCGAGCCCGGCTTGATAAGTTTTCAGTGCCTCGGGCAGATTGCCCTGCGCCACCAAAATGTCGCCGATCTTGCTGTAGCTCACCGAGAGATCCCGCTGCCATACGGCATTGCCGGGGTCGGATTTTGCGAGGAGTTCGGCAGTGGCGACATAGTCTCCGTAGGATTTCAATGCGCCATCAAGATCGCCTTGCGCCACTTGCACATTGCCGACAAAACAGTGAGCCACCGAGAGATTGCGCTGCCATTGCGCATTGCCGGGATCGGATTTCGCAAGGAGTTCTCTAATGGCGAGACTATCGGAATAGGATTTGAGCGCGCCCAAAAGGTCGCCTTGATCCTTCTGCACGCCGCCGACCTTGTTTAAGGCAACCGAAAGATCGCGCTGCCAGCCCGCATTGCCGGGGTCCGAGTTCGCAAGGCCATAGATGATGTCCCGATTCGTTTCGTAGGACTTCAATGCAGCGCCAAGATCCCCCTGCGCGATTTGAACGCCGCCGATCCTCCCGTTGCTCATTCCGAGAGCATATTGCCACCCGGCATTGCCGGGGTCGGATTTCGCCAGAAGGTCGATAATCGCGAGTCCATTGAGGAAGGATTTGAGCGCGCCAGAAAGGTCGCCGCGTTTTTGCTTGATATCGCCAAGGCAGGTGAGTGCCCAACATTTGTAAAACGGCTGATCGCCGGTCCCCGCAAGTTTGGATACGCGCTCAAGCCGCTTTTGCGCGTTGGTAAGATCGCCGTAATCGACGAGAATAGCGCCCGCCCAATACAGACTCGCGATATCATCCGGATCGAGCGCGACAGCCTCCTCATAAGCCTCCAGCGCGCGCTTCGGATCGGCAAGGCCAGCGATCGCTCCGAGATGGCGGTAGGCGGCGGCGACCTCCTTTGCGTTGGCGCGGCTCGTGGTTTTCTTTTCCACCGCTTCGGCTTCAAATAACGGAATGGCTTCCGCGACCTTGCCGGCAGCCAGAAGCGCCAGCGCTTCCGCGGCGCGCGGCTGCCCGGCTTCTGCCTGCTTCTCCGCGTAATGGATTGCTTCGGCAAGCGCCTGTTCCGAGCCCAGGGTTTGCGGAGCTTTGCGGGCAGCTTCAAGCTGCCGCAGCAAACCGGCGTTCTCGGCTGAAAGCTCCTTCACCCAGTCGATGAGCGGTCTTTGTGCCTCGAACACGGCCTCGCCGATCTGTCTCCGGTCGGCACCGCCGGACTTGTCCTTGTCCTTTTTGCGCCCGGCGAAAAATTTGATGACGGCCCACACACCGGCCGCAGCTGCAGCAATCCCGCCGCCGAGCCAAGCGTTGACTGTGCGGTTATCGGGGTCCTTGATGAGTTTCCATGCCGCGGCAAGCCAGGAAGGCATTTCCAAATTCAAAAACCTCCCAAAAGATGATTTTTTAGGTCATCATACACGAGACAAGGACGCAGCGCGAATGTGGCTTTTAAGGTTTTGGGTAAGTTTCGGACAAAGCGAACGAAAAGGCAATTGCGATCACACGACCATCATGCTCTGATTCGTTGATCACCGCGAGTCGAGGAGCCGGAGTTTTCGGAAGCGACAGGGTCTAT
>JBPYDY010000279.1:0-15431 GCA_051986155.1 Methylocella sp. | reverse complement strand
TGGTTATGCGCCGCCTCCAGCCTATTTGCCGCCGCCGTTCTTCACCTGGACAGGCCTTTATGTCGGCGGACAGCTCGGTTACGCTTGGGGTGCCAGCACCTTCGACGCCGCCGGGTTTGACCCCGTCACCGGCGCCGCTATCGGCGGCCCCCTCGGCAGCAATCCTGGCAGGGTCATCGGCGGCGCCCATGCCGGCTATCAATATCAGTTCAATCAATTGGTCTTGGGCGTCGAAGGCGCTGGCACCCCAAGCGTAACCGAGCTGTCCGCCGACATAAAGGCCTGTCCAGGTGAAGAACGGCGGCGGCAAATAGGCTGGAGGCGGCGCATAACCAAGGTCGGCGGCAAGCGCTGCCTGCGCGGCGAAACAAAAGGCACCCAAGGATGCCAGGAGAAACTTTCGATCCATACAAATTTTCCTTTTGGAATGCCTTGTCTGGCTAGTTCGAGCATGACGGGTGCGGGAGAAACGCCGGTTTTTCTATGCCGTGACATATTCGCAACGGCAGGCGGCCGGGCGGGTATTTAATGCAAAGCTTATATTGGCTCGGACTCCCCGCCGCCCTGCGGGAAAAGACGGGCAGCCACGCCAGCAAAATGAATGCGGGCCTGCAACCTTTTAGGCGCGAGCTGCTGCTGCCGGAGCCCTGCGCGGCTCCGGCGGCGGATGCCCGGGGGAGAGCAAATCCGGCGCGCCCAATTATCGCGAGACGTGCCGCAAGCAGACCGCAGAAAGGGGCCGCTCCTAGTAGCCTGGCAGGCCGAAAGGATCGAACTTATAGCTGAATCCTGCACGGACCGCGTTTTCGGTCTCGTGATGGTTAACCGCCGAGGCGAGGCCGAAAGTGAACGGCGTCGGCTGGGTGAAATCGCCGAAATCCGCATAGCGGTACTCGGCGCGAATCGACCAGTTTGGGGTGACGGCATATTCGATGCCGCCGCCGACAGTCCAGCCGGCGCGAGTCTGCGAGGTTTGATCGGACCCAATTGCCGTGACCGTTGTATCGAAGCCAGCGAACTCGCCGCCTCCCGTCGCGTAAAGAAGAACCCGGTCGAAGGCCACGCCGAGCCGCGCGCGGATTGAACCTTGCGCAGACACGCTTGTGTCGTAAACCACGCCGCCGGGGCTGAAGGTCCGGCTGATGCCAGTCCCTTCAATATCTCCCTCAATCCCGGCGACGAACTGGTTAAGCTGCAAATTATAGCCGATGTGGCCGCCGCCGACGACGCCGTTCGGCGTAAAATCTGTTCCGAAGCCAAGCGGAATGACGGTGACCGTGTCCGTCCCCCAGGCATAGCCAATTTGGCCGCCCAAATAGAGGCCTGTCCAGGTGAAGAGAGGCGGAGGAGCATAGGCTGGCGGCGGCGGAGGGGCATTAATATCGGCAGCGATAGCGGGCGCGGCCGCGGTCAGGAACGCCGCCGGAAGGAGATATTTGCGCATGCTGTGATCCTGTTCAAAGTTTTGTTGCTGGGGATCAATCTATTCTCGCGGATCAAGCAGGTGAATCTGTCCAAAATTGGAAGCTTTGCACTTAGTTAGGCCGTCTTCCTATGGCCGTAGTAAGTAAACATCGTAGACATGTTGCCACAAATGGCTCAAATAAAGGTAACGATACTAGCATATAGATAAAATTGTGTTAATAGTCATGACTATGTGCTTAAAATAACGTTAATAATTTGTTAGTACGTCAACATCGCAAGCCGTGTCTGGCGGGGACGGCAGGCTCCTGACCCTTTATTTGGCCCGAGGCCTGGCCCGTTGCCAAAAATGGCCGTTCGATTTGCCGCCGCGGTACGGGCATAACGAGGCCAGCCTGCGAAACCAATTGGCCTAGTTGTGTTTAGCATCTTCCCGCTTTTGTTGGGCCGTCGTTGCCGAACTGCCCGAGCTGCCCATCCCGCCGGGTCAGGCGGCGTGCACCGCTCGCGAATTTTCTCTGACATTGTCTCTTTTGCTCGACATAAAAAAATGTTGAAATGGGAAAAGGCTTTGGCGTCACCTCGGGGAAGACGGTGGTCTTAATACTTGAGCAAACAGCGGCAATTCAACCAATGCTGCAGCCGAAAGAAGCGCTGGCGAGAGCATTTGAGTCAGGGACATCGCATCTCGTCGACGCCTGGTACGCCCTAGGTGAGGATGGACCATCGGGAGGACCGGATTTCCTAGGCGATGAAGCCTTGTGCAGGGCCCGCTACCTGGCGCCTCTTGCACGCCTGCTCATAGGCGCCCTCCGTGGCTCCGTTGCTCATGAAGCGGTTTATCTGGATGAGCGCACGCGTTACCTCCCGTCGCGGCTCGATGCACGCACCCGCAGCGATTTGATGCTCCGCCGGCTCGAGATTGAAACGAAGATTCTCGGCAAGGCCTTGCTTCCGAAAAACTTCCCGGCAGTGCCATACGAACTGTCCTCGAGGATGTTCACCGCAAGCTCAAGACCGGCAATGACAAGAGCTCAAATCGAGTACTTTTCGCCGGCGATTGCATTTTCGTCGAGACGCGCGCTTTCCTGCAACAACAGGCGCTCGACAAGGGCATCGACCTTGAGATCGACCATGTCTTTTTTAGCACGGCGCAGTTCGCGCTTTCGGTGGACGATGTACTTTCTTCAATCAGCAGCTCGCCCCCGACTTGATCGGGTTGTCGCTGTTCAGCTTCGAAGGCATCCCTCCTTAATACCGGACTGATGAAAGATTCTGCAAAATTGTCCGAGACCGATCTCGAGACTCGGACCGCTGGGTTGGTTGATGTGCTGGCTGAAGCGATCGACAAGATAAGGCAGGCAACCGATTGCACCATACTCCTACACAACGCTTGCGGGCTTCCTCTGACCCCGCTTAAGCGCCGCGTGCCGTTAGTGCCTCCATTGTCGCGATCGCGCCAAAATGTCGTAGATCTCATTTCATCGAAGCTGCGCGACTTGGTATCCGCGCGCAAGAACGTTCTGTTTGTCGACGAGGTGGGGCTTGCCGCGCAGTCGGGCGGCTTGCGGGCCGCAGGCAAGGCGGTTTTTCACGAGCGCGACGTACCACGGGCCGTATTCCACACCTCCAGTTTCGGACCCATTTTGGCGGAACACTATTTCGGCGCGCTGTGCGATTACCGTATGCTTGGGAAAGCCAAGGCGCTGTTCGTCGACCTCGACAATACGCTGTGGACCGGTGTCATGGCGGAGGGTGAGGTAAAACACAATTTTTATGCACAGGCGCTTCTGAAAAAGTTGAAGGAGGCGGGCATATTGTTGGTGGCTCTCTCGAGGAACACCCCGGAGAGCGTTCGTTGGCCAGAGATGCGATTGAATAGGGACGATTTCGTCCTGGAAAAGATCAGCTGGCGGCCGAAGGCCGACGGCGCGGCTGAGGCTATCGCTGAACTCGATCTCGCAGCGAATGCGTTTGTTTTGTTAGACGATAATCCGGTCGAGCGGGCGCTTGTCACTGAGCAGATCCCGGGCGTTAGGGCCCTAGACCCGGCGTTGCCCGAAACCTGGCGAGCCCTTGAGCGGTGGCTGGATTTCCCTTCAACCAAATTCACTGAAGAGGCGCGCCGCCGGGCCGAGCTTTATCGCGAAGCAGCGGCGTAAGGCGATGACAGCCGGACACGATTATCTGGCCATGATGAAATCTCTCAAATTGCAATTTGGCTTCCGGACAGCGCGTTCTTCAGATATGGAGCGGCTTCTCGAACTCATTCAGCGCACCAATCAGTTCAACACGACAACGAAGCGGCGTTCGGCGGCGGAAATCCAAAATCTTCTCGCTTCAATCGAGTATGCCATTTACGTGGCCACTTTAAGCGACAAGTTCGGAAAACTGGGGATTGTGGCGGTTGCCATTATCGACCGCCATATCGCCGGCGAAAACGTTTTCGATTTCTTCATTATGAGCTGCCGGGCAAGGGGCTTCGGGCTGGAATCGGCGTTCATTCGCAGCATTATCGATACCGAGCCCGGAAAGCGGTATGTTGGACAGTATCTGCCGACGGAACGAAACACCCCCGCAGCTGAATTGTTTGCCAATGCTGGATTCGAGAAGACGAGCGACACCGAGTGGGTCCTCGAACCGAGTTCCGGTGGCCCTGCGATGCCCTCTTGGTTTAAGCAAAGCTAACCGCGAGCCGGGGCAAGGGGAGCGAAAAAAGCCGCCGCCGCCAAGCCGAGAGACCATCTGCTCCGTGCATAAACGGGAATGCTGCTGGGGTACCTACCGAGCTTATTGGCGTTGGCGCGTTTTGCGTGGCGGGTGGGATGCAGGCCGTCAGCGTCATGCAGTGACGTTTAGTCGCAGGGGGCATTGATCTTTACGGCCGAATCTGCGCAAGTGAAGCCTAAAATTGGTGTTTTCAGGGGTAGATTAAGCCGGGTTTCCCAGGAAGATACTTATGGCCTCAGCCTGTACGCACGGACTTGATACGGGGTTTGTCGCTCTCGGCTACGCAAAAGTAGGCGTGCTTGGCGTCGTCCAGGGCATCACTGAGCTTCTGCCAATTTCTTCGACGGCGCATCTGCGGATCGTTCCGGCCTTCCTTGGCTGGCGCGATCCGGGGTCGGCGTTTTCCGCGGCGATGCAGGTAGCGGCTTTGGCGGCCGTCGTCAGCTACTATTGGCCGGATGTGCGTGGAATCGGATCCGGCTCGCTTGGCGCGGTGCGGCGGCTCGATTTCGGAGATTGGAACTTCCGGTTCCTGGTATGGATTGCTCTTGCAACAATTCCGATTGTCGCCGCCGGGATGTTGCTGGCGCCTGTCCTCAATGCCTGTCACTCGCCCCTGCGCAGCTTGACGGTGATCGCGATCGCCTGTGTGGTCATGTCGGGCCTGTTTGCAGTATCCGAGATCTACGCCAGACATAAGCGGACGATCGACAACGCGACCTTGACGGACGCGATGATCATCGGGCTCGCCCAAGCAGGCGCGCTCATCCCCGGGGTGTCGCGCTCGGGCTCGACATTGACCGCGGCTTTGTTCCGGGATCTCAAGCGCGACGAAGCTGCCCGCTTTTCCTTTCTTCTGGGAATTCCTGCGATCGCCGGCTCGGGGCTTAAAGAGATCTGGGAGTTACACCGAGCGCATCTCGACGCTTACGGCTGGTCAGTTCTGGCGTTTGGCCTCTTAATTGCGTCGCTTTCGGCTTATGCCGCAATATGGGGCTTATTGCGTATCCTTGAACGCTATTCGGCATGGCCCTTTGCCGCCTACCGGGGGTTGATGGGAATTTTCTTGTTCCTCTGCGTTTACCTCGGCTGGCTGCGGAACTGAGGGCACGGATCGGGGGGAAGTCTTGTTCGCGCGCGGGCGCTTTGAAGCCTTCGAACCGGGTGATCGAGCGCCAAAAGCAAAAGAGAGAGAGCCGGTACGAGCGGCCGCTATAAGATTGGGAACAAGAACGGCTGCTTGCACCGGAATTTGCGCCGCAGTGTCAGTCGCCTTCGTCGGGCACAGCGTGATGGCTCGGCGGATCAATCGTAGACCATACTCCGCCATGCCCATAGTCGTTTCCCGAGGTAATTGACAGTACCTCGGCAAGCCGGTTTCTGGCGCGATTGACCCTGCTCTTCATCGTGCCGATGGCACAGCCGCAAATGCTCGCGGCCTCTTCGTAGGAAAGGCCCGAAGCCCCGATCAAGACCAAAGCTTCGCGCTGATCGTCGGGCAGCTCTTGGAGCGCCGTCCGAAAATCGAGCATGTCCATATGGCCGCTTTGCGCCGGACCAGTGGATAGTCTGGCTGCAAGGGCGCCTTCGGGGTCTGCAATCTCGCGCCGGCGTTTGCGATATTCCGAGTAATAGATATTGCGCAAAATCGTAAACAGCCAAGCGCGAAGATTCGTCCCCTCGGCAAACGAATCGATATTGGTCCAAGCTTTCACCAAAGTCTCTTGGACGAGATCGTCGGCATGATCAACATTGCCGCAAAGGGACACCGCGAAAGCCCGCAAATTGGGGATCACTGCTAGAAGATCGGCAGTAATCTGCGAGGTCGTCTGAGTTTGCTGCGTTGGCTCGTCCAAAGGCAGACGCTCCGCCCTTTGCTTTCGCGCCACGCTCACATGCCGTCCTTGTTGAGCCTTGTGCCTGCACTGCATTCAAGCTGCCGCAAGAGATCGAGGAAACGCCCCGGCACCGGCTGCGCCAGCACGTCGTCATAGATGCTGCGCAATTGCATGCCAATCTGATTGGCGATATCGGACTTTGAAGCGGCTTTCTTGCGGCAGGCCCCGCCGCCTGCCGGAGTTTTGGGTTCCGACTGGCCGGGCTTGCCTTCCATGCACGGAGCCTCGAACTCTCTCACTCTGACCTTCCTAACCGATGGATTTTTTGGCTTTGCCGGTCTCGTCACGGAAATCCTCTTGCGATGACGCCTTTCTTGACTTGATCCGCGGTGGTCTCCTCCGCCGCAAAGGAAATCATATCAAGAAGTGGCTCATTTGCGCTTGCGCTGGCTCTCGCTGTGGCTTTTCTGGCGAATTGGCCAGTCTGTTCTCTTGTGCTTGGGCTTGTGCTTGGGCTTGCAACGCAAAAGGGGTATAATCGACAAAAATGAACATTTGGCAAGCGAGAAGGTTCCGTATCCGGGGACTCCCTTCCAGCCGCCGGGAGTTTGGCCTCGCCGGACGGCCGGCGCAGAGTGCCACTTCGGACCGGCTAAGAAAGGTGGTGGCCTAGATGCTAGCAACCCACGAAATTTCCTCACAAATCCCTTATTTGCGCCGGTTCTCCCGGGCCCTGACTGGGACTCAGCTTGGCGGCGACGCATATGTTCTTGCCACGTTGGAGGCCCTCATCGCAGATCCAGCCGAACTGGCAATGTGCTCCAATCCGAAGACGGCGCTATACCGCCTGTTCCTCAAGGTTTGGCAGACGGTCCCGGTCAATGAGCATGTCGATCAGCCAGCCTTTACGGGCGACGAGGCGGGCGCGCAGCGCAATCTCGAAGCGATTAGCCTGCGTCCGCGCATGGCGTTCCTTCTCAGCGCGCTTGAGGGCTTCGATACGTCCCAAGTCGCCGAGGCGCTGGACTGCAGCGTGGATGACGCGGCGTGTCTGATTGACGCTGCGGGCAAAGAGATTGCCAATCAAATCCGGACCGATGTTCTCATCATCGAAGACGAACCCTTCATTGCCCTTGATCTTCAGTCGCTGGTGGAGGAGCAGGGGCATCGGGTCGTGGATGTGGCGCGCACCCATCGCGAGGCGCTCGAAGCCGTGCGGCGCGAGAAGCCCGGGCTCATACTCGCTGATATTCAGCTTGCAGACGGAAGCTCTGGTCTTGAAGCGGTCAATCAGATCCTTGAATCGGTCTCGATACCGGTGATTTTTATTACCGCCTATCCGGAACGATTTCTCACCGGGACACCGCCAGAGCCCGCATTTCTTATCACCAAACCGTTCCTTATCGATAGTCTGAAGGCAATCATCAGTCAGGCGCTGTTCTTTGACCGCAGGTCGCAGCGAAAGGGTGAGACTGAAAAAAAAGATAGCTTTGTGTGACCGGTTTTGCACCCTTTTTCGGGCAATGGGCCGTTTGGCCGCCCTCGACTGTGGAATGCGTTCGAAACGAAAGCCTGCGCTGGCAGCGGAGATTGCCGCTTTGGTCAGGTTGCGCCTCTCGCGCTTAGCAACCGCGAGACGAGAAGCTGCAACCAATTCGCTTCATCTGGCTGAGGCTGGGGCACGCCGTCTTTTCCCTGATGCAGGAGTTCCCACGACTTGGCTATGCGCAGCGTCGACGAGATTCGGGCATCGAATACAAAAGGGGCGGCGAAGGCTTCGGGACGCAATGGTATCAATGCGTTCATAGGCACGCCATGGGCCATTCCATCAATGTCATAATGCTCCACGAGCACGGTTCCTGCGGCGTCGCGCCATGACCGGCGCAATTGGCCGTCTACCTCATCGAGCACCACGCCTGCTTCGTCGAGCTGATGGATATCGAGCCATTGCCGGACCAGGGCCGACGCGTTGGCGGGGGCAACCACATCGTCGCGGCTGCCATGCCAAATGGATACCTTCGGCCATCTCCTTTGTCTTGGCGCCGCCCGGCGCACGAGATTTCCCAATTCCCGCGCGGAATGCTCAGGGCCAAAGGCCATCGCCTTCATGGCGCCGATCGGGCCAAGGGCCGCCCCATAGGGAAGGCCAGCGATGATCGCGCCGGCGGCAAACAAATCGGGATAAGAGGCAAGAAGGGCGCATGCCATTGCTCCTCCGGCAGAAAGACCCGTAACATAGACCCGCCCGCGATCAAGCTTGTGGTCATGCAACAGGGTCTCGATCATGCTGCGGATCGACGCAATCTCTCCTTCATTGCGGCGAATGTGTTTCTCGATAAACCAATTAAAACAATTTTGCGGATTGTTGTCGCATCTCTGCTCGGGAAACAGAACAGCAAATCCGTGCTCTCGGCCAAGTGCCGACCAGCCCGTTGCCGAATCAAACTCCCGCGCGGTCTGTTGGCAACCGTGGAGGGCAACGACAAGCGGCGAAGGCTTGGCCACGGCGGGCGGAACGCAGGCAAACATTGCAAGATTGCCTGGATTCGGCCCAAATTCCGCGACAGCATCCATTGTTCAATGTTCTCCACGCACTGCGGCGGCGCCTGCGGTGCCGTTTTGCCGTGAGTCTCGCCTCCTGCCCCTCGAGCTAGGGCCTTAGTCTTACAAGAATTCGGTTAAAATTGGTCCCGGCCGAACATCTGCTGAAGGGGTGACAGGTTAGAATTATCGTATTGCCACCATCAATTGCAGACACTTAAGCGATTCGGGATAAGCCGCGCAAAATCGACGGCAGCATTACCGTTCGATTTTTAACGGCACGGCCATGCGAAGCCTTAGCCCCTCGGGCGGGAAATCAACTTTGACGTCTGCCCGGAACTGCTGCGACAGCACGCGTTTCAGGAGCATCGATCCAAATCCGTCGCGCGAAGGAGGGGTCACGGGAGGGCCGGCGAACTCGCTCCATTCACATAGCAACGCGCGCTCCCCGTTCCGGACGATCGAGTCCCACTTGACCTCGATCCGGCCCTCGTCCTTGGCAAGCGCACCATGCCTTTCGGCATTTGTTGTCAGTTCATGGATCGCCATGCCGAGCGGCACCGCGATCTGCGACGGCACCTCGACCATGGGGCCAGAGAGATGAATCCTAAGGCCTTGGTCGTCGGTATAGGGGCCGAGCTCTTGAGTCAGTAATTGCTGGAACGAGATTGCTTGATGGAGCTGCTCGGTGATGACGGCGTGGGTCTTGGCGAGCGACGCAATCCGTCCCGAGAAGGAGTCCTGAAACTCTTCGATACTTGTGGCGGTATCGGCTGTCGTGGTCAACAACCCTTGCACCGTCGCCAACGTGTTTCGCACCCTATGATGCAGCTCGCGGATAAGAAGCGCTTGCCGCCGCTCCGTATTAACGTGATCTGTAACATCGTTGCCTTCGATGAAAATCCCCGTAACCTCGCCATTAGCGCCCACGATCGGCTGGGCGACGAAATCGATATAATGTTCCTCTATCTCGCTATCGGGAGAATCTTGCAGAAAAATGCGTGTCTTGCGGCCAACATGAACTTCCCCTGTTTTCACGATATCCTCCAAAATGCGGGGATATTCTTGACCTTCAGACTCGGGCAGCCCCTCGCGCAGTCTTTTGCCGATGAGGTTCCGGCCGCCGACAAGCATCGAAAAAGCAATATTGACGAATTCGAACACCAGCTCCGGGCCGCGCAAAATACACATGAAGCTTGGGGCCTGCATGACGAGCCGGCGCAAGTGCTGGACTGTTGCGAGCAGAGTCTGGTTCAGAACCAGCAAATTTCCGCCCTGCGGCAAAAACTCCCCAGCCCGCGCGGCCGAAGGCAGACCCTCATAACCCTTCGCCGATGCGAATTCGGAAATCTCCTGCGCATTTTTGATGAGATAGGCGACATGACCGTCCTTGTCGCGAACCGGAATATGAGTGCAGCTCCAGAGATGCTCTTCGGCACGGCCATCGTTGACGCAAGTGTAGGACACCAAGGGGACCACATTGGCTACCCCTTGGTCACGGGCGCGTTCGAGCGATTGTTGCAACACCCCGCGGCTTTCTTGCGCCGCGGGAAAAGCGGTAAAGATATTGGCTCCAACGACTGCTTCCCGGGACGTTTTTGCCGCCTTGAGAAAAGCCTGGTTCAAGGCCAGAATCGTGAGGTTCCGGTCCATCACCAGAAGCGGCGCTGGCAGGCTATTGAAAATGGTCTCGAAATCCGGCTTTGCTGGCGGCGTCACGATAAAACTCCGCGGGACGGCTTGGCGCCTGTTGTGTGGTCCCTTAAGGCGTGATGCTATCCGGGCAGCAGACCGCAAAAAGGTGAGCAACGAGGCCCGTACGCCAAGCGTACGGCCCCGCGGAACGGCAAAATCTCAAGTCTTGCATCTATAGCTCCAGGTTCTGCCCCAGTTAACGAATGAGGAGTGCCAATGGTTGCACAGAAATGGTTTTTCCCGCTTCCTACCTCAATCATGCGGAACGCCGCGTGTTCCCCGGCCGGGGCGGCGCCCCCTGGCTGGGAAACGGGACATCGCCAGAATGGCTGAGGCCGGCCACCCTCTCGGGGCAGGAGATCATGTTTTTTTGGTCGACGGCTCGTCGTTTATTTTTCGCGCCTATTTCCAGTCGATCCGCCAGGATGCCAAGTATAACTACCGGTCCGACAGGCTTCCAACCGGGGCCGTGCGGCTCTTCTCCACTAAGCTTTTCCAGTTCCTACGCGAGGGCGCGGCAAAGATCAAACCGACCCATCTCGCGATCATCTTCGATAAATCGGAGAATTCCTTCCGCAAGGAACTCT
Organism: Methylocella sp.; assembly: GCA_051986155.1. Taxonomy (GTDB): domain Bacteria; phylum Pseudomonadota; class Alphaproteobacteria; order Rhizobiales; family Beijerinckiaceae; genus Methylocapsa. The sequence continues at coordinate 4,618 of JBPYDY010000279.1, read as the reverse complement.
ATCCCCCATACAAGGCCAACCGCTCCGAGCCGCCGGAGGACTTGATCCCGCAATTTCCGCTGATGCGCGCAGCTGTCCGGGCGTTCGGACTTACGCCGATCGAGCAGGACCAGTTTGAAGCCGACGATCTGATCGCGACCTACGCCTGCGAGGCCCGCAGGCGGGGCGCCGACGTTCTGATCGTTTCCGCCGACAAGGATTTAATGCAGCTCGTCGGCCCTGGCGTTGCAATGTATGATCCCGCTTCGGGAGAGGTGGGCGCCAAGGGTGCGCGCGAAGAGCGCAAGATCGGGACGGAGGAGGCGCGCGAATATTTCGGCGTGCCGCCAGAGAAGATCGTCGATGTTCAGGCGCTCGCCGGCGATTCGACCGATAACATTCCCGGCGCGCGCGGCATAGGGTTAAAGACAGCAGCGCAGCTTATCAATGAGTTTGGTGATCTTGAGTCCCTGCTTGCGCGCGCGAACGAAATCAAACAGCCAAAGAGGCGGGAAGCTCTCACCGATCTCGAAAGCGTGGCGCTCATTCGCACATCAAAACGGCTCGTCTCGCTTGTGTGTGATGTCCCGCTCGAAGTTCCGATCGATGACCTCGCGCTTCATGCGCCTGACGGCAAGACGCTCGTCGCCTTTCTCAAGGCAATGGAGTTTTCGGTAATTACCAAACGCGCCGCGGAAGCTTTTGGCGTCGATGCGGCCTTGATTGAGCCTGATCCCGAATATGCGGGCGCTGCCGGCTGGCGGGGGCGCGATCGCGCCCGCCCCGCCGTCGCCGGAAGCGAAGCGGACGCAACGCCGCCTGCAGACACGGGAAGCCCACCACCGGCCAGAAGAAACGCGCGTTACGGCGAGCAACCTCCAGCGATAGCCGCGGCGACTGGACCAGGCTACCTCGTGCAAGCGCGCGGCGCCGAAGCCCGCGGGCAAACACTCGACACCAAGAGCTATGAAACGATTTTAAGCTTTGCGCAGCTCGATGTTTATATCGCATCAGCCTTCGAGACAGGTGCGATTGCCGTCGATACCGAGACCTCGTCGCTGCAAGCCGAGGGGGCCGAGCTCATTGGCATTTCCTTATGCGTGATGCCAGGCCGCGCTTGCTACATTCCGCTCGTCCATCGCACCGAAGGAGATGGCGAACTTTTTTCCAACAACGATCTTTTGCCAGGCCAACTGCCTGAATCCGAGGTTGTCGCGCGGCTAAAACCTCTGCTCGAAGACGCGAGCATCCTCAAAATCGGGCAAAATATCAAATTCGATTGGCTGATCTTTAAGCAGCGTGGCGTCACGATGCGCCCGGTCGAAGACACGATGCTCTTGTCTTATGTGCTCGACGCGGGTCGCACGGACCATGGCTTGGACGTGCTGAGCGAAACTCACCTTGGCCATAAGCCGATCAAATTCTCCGCGGTGGCAGGCTCAGGGCGGTCGTTTAGAGGATTTTCCCGTGTAGCGATTGACCGGGCCACCGAATATTCAGCCGAGGATGCCGATGTCACCTTTCGGCTCTGGCGGGTTTTGAAACCGCGCCTTGTCTCAGAGCACATGACCAATGTCTATGAGACATTGGAACGCCCGATGATCGAAGTTTTGGCCCGGATGGAGGAGCGCGGAATTCAAATTGACAGCGCTGTCTTGTCAAGGCTATCGGGCGAATTCGCGCGCGACATGGCGCAGCTTGAAATTGCGATTTACGCGCTTGCGGGAGAAAGCTTCAATCTCGGCTCGCCAAAACAGCTCGGAGACATTCTCTTTGGCAAAATGGGCTTGGCCGGGGCCAAGAAAACCGCGACCGGTGCCTGGTCGACGGCGGCGGGCGTGCTTGACGATCTCGCCGAGCAGGGCAATGAACTTGCCGCCAAGATTCTCGATTGGCGGCAGCTCGCAAAACTCAAATCGACCTACACGGATGCTCTGCCTTCCTTCGTCAACCCCAAGACGGGCCGGGTCCACACCTCTTATGCGCTTGCCGCGACGACAACAGGCAGGCTCTCTTCTGCCGATCCAAACCTGCAAAATATTCCCGTGCGCAATGAGGCAGGCCGCAAGATCCGCCGGGCTTTTGTTGCGCAACAAGGCCGCAAGCTCCTCTCGGCAGACTATTCGCAGATCGAATTGCGTCTCCTTGCCCATATCGCCGATATTCCGCAGCTAAAAGCCGCCTTTGCCGAGGGCCAAGATATTCATGCGCTGACGGCCTCGGAGATGTTTGGGGTGCCAATCGGCAGCATGCCGGGGGAGATTCGCCGCCGGGCAAAGGCGATCAATTTCGGCATCATCTACGGCATTTCGGCGTTTGGCCTTGCCAATCAGCTCGGCATTCCGCGCGAGGAGGCAGGCGCCTATATCAAGCGCTATTTTGAGCGCTTCCCCGGCATTCGCGTTTATATGGAGGAAACGAAGATGCGGGTGAAAAAGGCCGGCTATGTAACGACGATTTTTGGCCGCAAATGCCACTATCCGCGCGTTGCCGCGTCAAACCCATCGGAACGCGCCTTCAACGAGCGCGCGGCGATCAATGCGCCAATCCAGGGCTCAGCCGCCGATATCATCCGGCGCGCGATGCTGCGAATGGACGCGGCGCTGGAAAGAGCCGGATTGTCCGCGCGAATGCTTTTGCAGGTCCACGACGAGCTTGTGTTCGAGGTACCGGATCGCGAGGTCGAAGCAACAATCGAAGTCGTGTGCAAGGTCATGGCCGATGCGCCGCTTCCCCTCTTGCAGCTCTCGGTCCCTTTGCAGGTCGATGCGAAGGCCGCGCAAAACTGGGGCGACGCGCATTAACGCCAGCCCGCGGGCTCAAGCACCACAAGTAGCCGTCTTTCTGTCACTTGCGGCCGGAGCACGAATCCGCGAAAAAGCGGACTCCTGCCCCGGGCCGCTACATGCCCGCATCTGCGAAATCGCGTCGACAGGTCGAATGACGCGGCAGGCGGTATCCTTATTCCTACCAATAATAAGGATAGCCGTAGTAGGGCCAGCCGGTTGCCACCGCGAACGGGAGCGTCGCCAAGCCCACCGCCCCACCCACAATTGCGGCGGCCGGATTCCAGCCGTAGTAGTATCTGTGGTGATACCAGCCGTAATGCCTGTAGTATCTGTGGTGGTACCAGCCGTAATGCCTGTAGTATCTGTGGTGATACCGATAGGCAACCTGCTCGATTTGTGTTTGTGGTTTTACAGTCTGCGGGCTGGCCACGCTCATCGGACCGGCCGAGGCTACTCCGGTGAGCGCAAGCAATGCCGCTACCGAAAACAGGGAGATTACGAGTTTACGCATCACACATCTCCTTTCGTCTCATAACTTCGTCCTTAACTCGCGTCCCGTGCCTTAGTTCCCGATCTCTGGACCGTGCATGCAAAAGTTTTAAGCCCGAGCCGTTTTTCGCCCGCTCGGATTCCGTTTATGGCAAAAGCTTGCCGTGTTTTGGCGACAGGCACGAGTAAGGCTGAAACGAAACAATGCCAGATCTTCTTTTGGAGCTATTTTCCGAGGAAATCCCGGCCCGCATGCAAATCCGGGCGGCCGAAGACCTCTGCCGCCTTGTGCTGGGGGCTCTGCGCGAGCGTGGCCTTCGGCCTGAGGGCGCGGCAAGTTTTGCCACGCCGAGAAGGCTTGCCCTGCATGTTTGCGGCCTTCCGGCGCGCCAGCCAGATCGGCGGGATGAAAAGAAAGGGCCGCGCGTCGGCGCCCCAGAGGCCGCGGTCGCGGGATTTCTGAAGAGCGCGGGTCTCAAATCCCTCGCCGAAGCCAAAATCCAAAGAGATTCGAAAAAAGGCGAGTTTTATGTTGCCGTCATCGTAGAAAAGGGCAGGGATACGATCGAGGTTCTCGCCGAGATCCTTCCGGTTGTGATCAAGAGTTTCCCATGGCCAAAATCCATGCGCTGGGGGAAGCAGTCGGCGCAGGCCGGTTCATTGCGCTGGGTGCGGCCGCTGCATGCGATCCTTGCCACCTTTGGGCCGGAAACGGAGCGAACGGAGGTCGTGCCTTTCGACGTCGACGGCATGCGCTCTGGCAATGTCACCTTTGGCCACAGATTTATGGCGCCCGGCGAAATAAAAGTCCGGCGGTTCGACGATTATGTTGCGGCGCTGGAAAAAGCCAAAGTTGTGCTTGATCCCGCCAGGCGGCGCGACATCATACTCTATGATGCGCATAGCCTTGCCATGGCGCAGGGGCTCCGGCTTGTCGAGGACGAGGCGCTGCTGGTTGAAGTCGGAGGCCTCGTCGAATGGCCCGCCGTTCTGACCGGCGAATTCGACGAGGCCTTCCTCGACTTACCGCAGGAAGTCGTCAGGACGACGATTCGCACCAATCAAAAATGTTTCGTGTTGGCGGACGCCGAAACCAAAAAACTCTCCAACAAATTCATCATTGTCGCCAATATCGAGGCGAGTGATGGCGGCGCGGCAATTGGCAAAGGCAACGCGCGAGTCGTGCAAGCCAGGCTCGCGGATGCAAAGTTTTTTTGGCACACCGACCTCAACATCAAGCTTGAAGCGAGATTGGATAAGCTCGACGGAATCGTCTTTCACGAAAAGCTCGGCAGCCAAGGAGCGCGCGCAAGGCGCCTGGGGGAATGCGCTCGCTTGATCGCACCCTTTACGGGTGCCGA
>JBPYDY010000278.1:0-2688 GCA_051986155.1 Methylocella sp. | reverse complement strand
CAAAAGCCCGGCGCCGATCATCGCGTCGACGGGCACGCCCTTGGCCGCGAGATGATCCCGAAGGTCGTACTTTCCGGAGCTAGCGTAGCCTAGGCAGAAACGGGCCCGTAGATCCTCGCCGACACCGCGGGTGTCGAGATAGGCGCGCGCGGACGCCCCCTCGCTCTTCAAAAGCTTTGCGGAAAAGTAAGCCGCGGCAAGCTCGAGCACTTTGTAGAGGTTTGCGCACGCCTTCTCCTTGGCCTCGGCCTCCGCCGAAAGCTGCGGCAAAGGGAGCCCTGCTTCTACCGCGAGCTTCTGCACCGCCTCCGGGAAGGAGAGCCCCTCGGCCTCCATCAGAAAATCAAAAATATTGCCGTTTTTCCCGGCCGAGAAATCGAACCAAGCCATTTTCTGGTCGTTGACGAAGAAGGACGGCGTTTTCTCCGTATTGAAGGGGGATAATCCCTTCCATTCGCGCCCTGCACGGATCAATTTGACGCGGCGCCGGACGACCTCCGAGACCGGAAGCCTGGCTTTAATCTCGTCGAGAAAGGACGGCGGAAATCGCATCGGCGCTCGGCAAGCCCAATGGCGGATTCTGGGACGCCCGTAAAGAGCCCTTGACGTTGTCCCCGCTGATTCACAAGCAAACAACTGCTCCGGTTGCGTTTGACGCTGCCCGGAGCCCGCCGCTCCGCAAAACAACCGGCGGGGGCGCCTCTTTTCCTTACTTTGCGGCCGAACTTGCCAAGAATTTTTGCATGTTCCGTGACGCACTTAACCCTATTGGACGGTGCCGCTTGGAGATCCGGCCCTTTTGGTTAAATCGGCCAAAATCTTCCGTTGGCTCCTTTGGCTAGCGGATATTTTTATCTGCCTCGTACCCATTCATCGAAATTGCGCTCCCGCCGTTGCGCCCCCTGCTCAATTTTACAGCTTAATGCTTTGCCCCATTTCTCGGCGAAGCACACATTAGTCATTTCGAGGCGGCCCGCATAAGGCTTGTCGGGTCCCTTGCGTCTGCCGATGCCGAGCAGCGCAACCACTCGCACGCCATCAGGGATGTCGAGCACGGACTTCCCCTTGTCTCGAAGAAACCTTCCATCGGCGCCGTGTCATAGCCAAGGACCTCTGCCATCCACATCATGGTCGTGAAGGCAATCATCACGTGCCGGTTGGTCCATATCGCGTAATCCGGCGCGATGCCCATCGCGTTGCCCGCTGGCTGACCGAACACGGTGCTTACAGTCTCCCTGACTTTCCATTCTGCTCCTCGCTGAAACCATGCCTTGCTGACTCCACGAGCACTTTGTCCAAATTACGACCGCGCGGCACATTCAGATCGCCGCAGCAGACAATAACCGCACCGGCTTCTTCAACTTTGGGCTGACCCATCGCGGCCTCGCGCAAACGGCGCTTCTGCTCGGCGTCGCGCACCACAACAAGGCGCCACGGCTGCAGGTTGTACCCGCTCGGCGCCTCCATTCCGGCGCGCAAAATCGCCGCCATAGCATGGTCGGGTATGGGTGAGCCATCGAAACTTGGCGTAGCGCGGCGCTCGCCGATGGCCTCGCTCAGCAGTCGTTCCTGACTTTGTTTTCGTAGATTCGCCATTGCCATCTGAGACCTCACTGCATGGGTTGTCGCGTCTCCGCGACCAACTCGCGATAGGTGAAACACGCGTCCACTTCCGACGGTCGGGTGAGCGTTCGGTCCGGTCTGATGCACTCGAAAGTGTTTTAATTTGCCCGACTCACCGACATCGTGCCCTGGATCCGCTTCCTCGTCTCCGACGGCTGGTGGATGACGGGGCAAACGATCCTCGTCAACGGCGGCTATTCGACGAAATAAGAGGGCGCGGCCACCGGGAAACTCGCGCTCTCACGATCGGATTCATTGGAATAATTACGTCAAATGTACTCTCGCTCTTCGCTGACTCCACGATCGCTATGTACGCGCCTGATTAGGCTCGAATCCGGTGCAAGCAGGGGCGTAAAGCGCATAGTGAAAGCTGGAGCCGGCATAATAGCCTGTCACCACTCCGGCAAGTCTAGCTACCGTCATTAACTCCACGCGGCTTTTGGCTGCTGCTATGTCTGTGGCACCCGTCACCACCGCCGGGGTGATCTGGACGCGGGTATTAAAACCCTTAGAGAACCGATCGACGAGACCGCCTGGTCCAGTGTAGCAGGGCTCCGCGCCGCCAACGAAAAAGCCTGCGGCTATGCCGACTGCCCAGACGACAGCCCAGAACTTCAAAAAATTTAGCATCGTTTCCTCCGTTGCAGGATCGTTCTCGACATAACGCGCGTGGCGTCGGTATGGCGCAGGCGATTCATGGCTACGGCTAACTTAGTCATTACGTCGCAAAAATAAATGCTGGCCCGTTCATCTGCTCGCAGGACAAGGATTGCGCGCCAGGGGCAGCCGGCAGCGCTTTACTTTCGATGCACTCTTTCACTTTCGGCAAGGTGCAACTGCCAGCCGTGCCGCTCGAGTTCAGGGTCGCGGTGCTCCTCTTGCGGGAACCCTACGCAGAGATATGCGATGAGCTTCCAAGCTGGGGGCACATCGAGAATGCGGCAAACTTCGGCGGGATCGAGAATCGAAACCCAGCCGACGCCAATGCCTTGCGCCCGCGCCGCAAGCCACAAGGTATGGACGGCGGCGACAACCGAATAGTCGAGCGTCTCCGGCATGGTCTTG
>JBPYDY010000277.1:0-3242 GCA_051986155.1 Methylocella sp. | reverse complement strand
GCCACCTTCGTGAACGTCAAACAGAGTATTTTTGAGGGCGCGACGCCTTGCAGAAGCAGCCGGATCACCCGGCTCGCGAGCACATGGGTTTTGCCGGACCCGGCATTGGCCGACACCCAGACCGATTGGTCTGGATTTGAGGCCTTGTGCTGGTTGGCGAGCGTTGCCGGCGGAATGCCGAAGGACGTCACTATGCGCCTCCTTCATCCACTTCGCCGCCGCGGGACCATTCCTTCACCCGGGCAAGGTGATCGTAAGCGTTGTACTTCTTGACGTATTTTGGAAAGGGCCGCGGCGGATAGGCCGTTGTCTCGTCGCGGAACTGGCTGAGGAGTTCGATGAGATCGCGCAAATTCTCATCCGCAATATCCAAATTGACCAGCACCTCCTTGCCGCCTCCGTTTCCCATGAGCTTCAGATAGAGTGCTTCGACAGTTTCAGGTTGCTGTCCCAGTTCGAAGGCACCTTTCTTGGCCATCACTGCCTCCAAGGTAAGTTGCGGCGCAAAGCCTGCCGAAATTTCGTGCGGCTTTGGCACCGCCCCGGTCTTGTAGTCAATAAGGGTCACGGAACCGTCCTTATTGACCTCGATGCGGTCGGCGCGCGCAGCCAGGTGGAACATCGACTCATCAGAGAGAGGTATGTCGAGTTCGCCGTGACGCTCCGTTTCAATCCGCGCGATTTTGTCCCGGCGCTGCGCTTCAAAACCAAGATAAAACTCGATCATTTTTTTCAGCTGCGGCCACTTCAGCGCGGCGAAAGCCGGGTCTTGCAATTGCGCGGCAAGGGCTTCGCGCAAGAGTCCCGTCAGCTTTTCCTGCGCATCTTCAGGCAGGACCCCAGCCGGATGCTCAGCGGCAAAGCGCGCCAGCACCTCGTGGATCGCGCTGCCGAACTCAGCCGCGCCAATGGCTCCGCCAAAGAGATCGAGCTCTTTGAGCCGCAAAATTTTTTCCGCGTAAATCGCGTAGGGGTCGCGCCGCAGCGTTTCGATCTGCGTGACGCTTAGTCTTTCCGGGCGAAGCTCGAGAGGCGGCTTCGGCAACGGCCTCGCGCAGGGCACGAAGTTTGGCGGGCGGTCGATCTCCCGCGCAAGATGCAAATAAAAATCGCCGCGCGCGCGGCACGCTTTAAACGCATCGCCGCCGAGCGCCGCCATGCGCAGAAGGAAGCGCGAGGCAACGGTCGGCATGCCGTCGCGCTTACGGGCCCGGCTCAAAATCACTTTGCGGCTTCCCATGGCTTGCGTGAAGTCATGCGCCGTCTGCCCGAGTCTGCGCTCGGGCGGGGTCAGGCCCAAGGCTTCGCGCATCGACCGGTTGAGGAAGGCATCGGTGCTTGGCTCCGGCGGCCAGATTGTCTCGTCGAGGCCGCCGAGCAGCATCACATCGGCTTCGATAAGCCGTGCCTCAAGCAAGCCGAGGATTTGCAGTCTTGAGTCTATGTCCGCTTCTTGATGCAACACAACTTCGCCCGCGACTTGGGCAAAGAAATGCGCGTAGGATTTTCGATCGAATGTGAGCTGCTCCGGCGCGTTTGCGGCAAGCTCATCGAAGAGCGCGTCGAGCGCCTCCTTGTCTTCATGGGCCTCGCCGTCCAGGCCTTCAGTCGCTTTTTCAAGTGCGGTGCGATGCGCGCTTATCCATTGGCCGAGGCGATGACTGCCCTCTAAGGCCAAAAACGGCCTGAACAAGACGAAAAGCCTTGCCATCAGCTCTTCGATTTTGATCCATTCTCCGGCAGAAATCCGCTTTTTCGCCGGGTGGGCATGGCGTGCAAGAGACTCGGCTTTCGTGGCGGCGATCAGAGCGGAACAGCCACCGGCCATGTGTGCGGCAAGGCCCGCCGCGGCGCAAGGCGAGCGCAAAACCGCCAATTCGGCGAGGGCGCCGCGCTTTGCGATTTCGCTGCGGGAAAAGCCCAAAAGGAAAAAAGGATGGGCAAAGAGCGCGGCGAGAGCGGCCGGGGCCAAATTGCCGATTGCGCAATCGAGCAATAGCCTGGCCAGCGCGCCAAGCGGGCGCGCGGTTAAAGCCTCGCCCGCGGAGTCTTCAGCTTCAATGTTCCAGCGTTGCAATTCGGCGCGCACCCTGCGCGCAAGCTTGCGATCCGGCGTGACAAGCGCCGCCGTCACGCCCGGAGCCTCCAAAATGTGGCGCATGGCGACGGCAAGCGCCAGCGCCTCTTCGCGCTCGTCCGCAGCCTCGATGAGAGTGACGCCTTCGAGGGCCGCGCTTAACTCGCAGAGCTGCACTCTCTCGTGATAAAGCGTCCATCCGTCCGTCGCTTCGGCCGGATACAAGGCTTCGGAAACAAATCTGCCGCGTTGAGCGAGGCTTGGCGAAACCTCGCCGAGACTGGCGACATCACCACGGCTTATTTGGAGAATTTCGAGAAGGCGCGAAAGCGCCGACTGGGGATGGGTGAAAGAGGCTTCAATCTTGCAATCGCTATCGCCCGCGATCATCGCGAAGGCGCGGGCGTCGAGGCCGAGATCGAGGCCAGGGAGAACGATCGCGCCGTTTGGCGCCCCTGCGATCGCCGCGAGGAGGCGTGAGGTTGCGCTATTGGTGCCTGTCGAGCCGATTGCGATGACCGGGCCTTTGAACGCGCCTTCTTCCAGACGCCGGCAATGCGCCGCAATAAGCGCAGCCTGACGGCGTGCCTTGTCCACGCAGCGGCGCTCGACCAGAATCTGCGGCCATTCCTTAATCGCAATGTTGAGAAAATTGAGCGTAATCTGCCAATATTTGTCGAGTTCGGGAAGCGCGAGAGGATCGAGCCTCGTCCAAGCGACACCTTCAATGATGAGTTCGTCGATGAGCTTTGCGAGGCCACCTGACAAATGCCAGGCTGCGGCCGGAGTGGGCGCGACAAGAAAGGACTCCAGAGGGTCAAATTCGTAATTGCCTTCTGCATCGGCCGAGACGATCGCATGAGGCAGGCGGCGCGCCCATTGCAAGATGAGTTCGGCGAGCAACATCCTCCGCTCGATCTCTGTTGCCGCCTCGGGAACCCCAGGCTCAAATGCGTCTTCCAGCCCCCCATCATTCGCGAGCAGTCCCGTTTCCGCCTCTTCGAGTGCACCAAGCGGCAGAATCCGCGGCAACATCGCGGGGCGGCCCAGCGCCCGGCTAAGCTCGCCGGCCAAGGCGCGCGCCGCGCGCCGCGTCGGCACGTAGATCGTCGCGTCCGATAATTCGAGCGGATCAAGGCGCGCGGAATAACCCTCAACAATGCGG
>JBPYDY010000276.1:0-3071 GCA_051986155.1 Methylocella sp. | reverse complement strand
TGGCAATCGGAATCGGCGCACCTTCGGCAATGAATGCTGGGCTCGCCGGTCTGCCCGCCGCGCCGATGAACGGAACTCGAATCGTCGCAATGCCGTCAAGGCTGAGGTTAACGGCCATCGCGAGCAGCCTTGCGCTCGCCGAGTCCGGCGCCAGCATCGGCAAGACTTTTTGCGCCTGGATTTGCGGAAAGGTGCCGGTCGTACTGAGCGGGCTTTTACTGAGCGGGCTTTGTGCCGCGCGCAGGATGATACCGGCGTCGGTATCGTTCCAGGCGTTTCTCAAGACGCCTTCGGGCCGTACATCGCGGCCATGGCCCATGACCATCGCCGCGCAGGCCCTACGGAGGCTCCGGCGCTCCATTGCGGCCGAAGCCGGAAGGAAACAGGGCCGAGGCAGCAAGCATTCTAGCCCGATTCCGCGCCGCCCCGTGTAGACGCGTCACACAAAATTTCTGTTTGTGATTGAACCCCCGGCCGATTTTTGGACCCCTGATTTTTTGGCTAAGTGCTGGTGCCGCAAGAGGGATTCGAACCCCAGGCCCCATCATTACGAATGATGTGCTCTACCAGCTGAGCTATTGCGGCTTGAAGCCCCCTAACGAAGCGCCGATAGTCCGATTGGGGTCTCTTTAGCCAAGATGTTTTAACCAAGATGTTGATGCGCAGCAATGCCGGCCAGGAGCTCCGCACCCCCAAGGTTGGGGCGTAAAATGGTTCAAGACAGCTGATGCAGGCCTTGGGACTTGGGCCCGGCGTCCGGCGGCTGGTCCTGCCGGGCAGGCGCGGGGCTAGGCGAAGACCGTGGTGGATCCCCTGCGCAGGCGGTGGATCCCTGGGCGGCGGCTTCTTCTTGCGGCATAGGGTGCGCATCGCCTTTGGCTTCAGTTGCCAGTGGCGCCGGCGGCGGCTCTTTCTCAGGCGGCGGAATCGCGATCGTTTGCCTCTTCTCCAAAAGCACGGTTGACGCGGGCGAAGGAGCTACGATCGGCCGGAAGACGGCTTCTGCGGGCTCGGAAACCGCCACAATTCGCTCGTCCGGCCGCTTCCAGGCGAAGGCGCCAAGTTTGCCGCTCACCGGCGAGGCCGGCATCCATTGGTCCGACATGACGCCGTCGGCGATCCAGCACGCGTCGCGCGGCGCACGCGAGGCGCGCGCGAGCCATTCGCGAACATATCCCGATTCGCCGTGCTCGGCCTCTTCGATCTCGGCCATGAGGAGACACATACGGGCGGTCGGCCGCTCGTCGCCTTCGATGAGTGGCCGCATGGCTTCCCGCGCGGCCGCGAAATCGCAAGCCGTAATCGCCGCGCTCGCTAACGCCATTCGGCTTTCAGGATCGCCCGGTGCGAGTTTCGCAAGGACACGCGCCCGCGAGAGCCGTTCGCTGTGGGATCCGCCCGGATGCAGATCGAGATAGACTCTTGCAAGGTCAGGATGCGGTCCAAGCCGCCATGCCGATTCGATCAGTCTCGCCGCCTTTCGCGCAGCGCTCTTGCGCACCAAGAGCCGCGCGGCAAGCGCCGTCGCCGGGACAAGATCGGGCGCGCGCTTGTTCGCAATTCGTGCAAGACGGAGAGATTCGTCGGGCGACGTCTGCTCCTTTTCTAAGGCGAGCGCCGTCACCAGTACGGCGCGCTGGCGCTCTCCAGCCGCGGTGTCGATAACATCCCTGTTTTTTTCCAAAGCCGTGAGGGCGCCTTGCCAGTCCTTCGCCGCGACGCGCTGGTCGAGGACCGCCGCCGCCGACCAAGGCAAAGCGGCAATTTCGTGCGCGGCGCTCGCGTAACGATGCGCAGACGCGATCTCGCCGCGCCGGTGCGCCTGCGCATGCAGCCCGCGATAGCCAAGAAGCCGCGTGTCCTCGCGCCCAGCCATCTCCCGAAAGATCGCCTCGACCGCCTGATGATCACCCATCAGCTGAGCTGCCTCGGCCCGCAAGAGCAGAGCCAAAGGCTCGCCCGGAAGGTATCTTTGCACTTGAGCGGCGGCTTTTGCCGCGCGCCCGGCATCGCCGATACCGACAGCATGAATGCCCTCTGACAACGCGGCAAAGCCCTTTTCCCGGCGCCGTGCCCTTGCCGCAGTCGAGATCGCCGAGGGAGAGCGAATTGCGGTTTGCAGAAAATTCCACGCCAGAACGAGCGCGGCAACCACGGCAAGGACTGCGGCGAGCGCAACCATGAGCGACGTCCTGATCCGGTACCCTTGCCAGTTCAGGACAATCTCGCCCGGCTTCTCGATGAGCCAAGCGAGCCCCAATGCGAGGCCGATCAGAATAGCTAAGTAAATGAGAAGCCGGACCATATTTTTCTCGCCGAGGACTCTCTAATTTTGCGACTCAGCCGCCTTTGGCTCCGGCTTGCCGAGAACCGCCACGGCATCGGCCTCGATCGATTTCGCGGCATTGATTGCGTCGAGCCGCGATTTCGCGGCCTCACCCCAGCTGAGTGCAGCATTTTTTGCGGCGCCGGGCAATTGTGCCCACGCTTTATAAGCGACCTCGATCTCGTGGTTGGCGAGCGCTGACTCGATCCTGGTGACCAGGCTTTCCACGTCTGCGGCAGAACTATCGCCGACGTGGCGGACATCGACAAGGCTCTTGGCGTTTCGGGTCAAACGGTCAACAAAGCTTTCCTCCTGCCCGGCTGGCGCAGCGTATTGGGCTGCAATGATTTTAGCAGACAGATTCGCGAACTGTGCCCCGAGCTCCCGTTCGGTCGAAACGGCGGAGGCCGAAGCGGCCCGTAGAGGTGCGAGCGCCGGCTCATGAATTCCGAGGTTTTCAAGCGCGGCGAGCTCGGCCGAGAACTCTTCGCCGTGATCGAGCTTCCGCAAGAGACTATCGGCAACAATTGCGACTTCCTGCGCACGAGCCGCTTCGTTTGCGGGTGCACTTTCCAGGTCCCGTTCGGCACGGGCGGTCGTTTTTGGGGCGGCTTCCGGTCCGCTCTTCGCGAGCCTTTGCTCCAGCGCGGTCAACCGCGATTCGAATGGTCCGAGATCGGGCGATGCGGTCTCTTTCTGAGATGCGGTCTCTTTCTGAGATGCGGTCTCTTTCTGAGATGCGGCC
>JBPYDY010000275.1:0-3365 GCA_051986155.1 Methylocella sp. | reverse complement strand
TTTCGATCAGGTGCGCCGAGCTAATCCGATCACGGCCAAGGTCATCAAAGATCGCGGCAATGTCGCCGATCAAAGTCTCGATCAGGTCATCCCCTTCATCTGGATTGCCGGCAGCGCACGCCTTGCGCGCCCGTTCCGGCCATGGTCCGCCCGCAGCGTCGGCAATCGCCAAGAGCGGACGCCAGTTATCGGCCGCCCGGTTGATGACCCCGGAGGGCATTGCCGGGTCCGCAGCGCCAATCGCGTCGGCATTATCCCCCGCCCAGCGCGCGATCCGCCGCGCCAATTGGTCGAGCGGTTCGGTCCGATCAAAGCGTTACCGGCAGCCGTCGCAACCATTCTTCGGCGTCGTCCTCAAGGATAATAGTATGTTTGCCTATTTTCCGGCCGCGAAGTCGGCCAGATTTGATTTCTTCATAAATTTTAGTGCGACCGATGTTGTAGATTTCAGAGAACTGGCGAATGCTGAAAGCCCTCTGGTGGGCACGGCGCTGCCGTTTCTTTTCTGAAATTCCGGAATTCATCTTAGCCTCGCCGTTATTTTGCCCAGACGTTCCGGGCAGTCCCGCGTTTATGGCGGGCCACGGCGAACCTATGCGAAAATGCGAGTAGGGGTCACATGGGGGCTTTGGGCTCTTCGCGCTCGAAAATCCCCCATGTAGGGTGGCGCAAGGCGATATTGGTGATGAGCGCTGAACGCTCGCCGTACTTCTTTCGCCATGCGGCCCACTTTTGGATTGCCGATGGCAACCGAGTAGTTCCTTTTCCTAACACTACGGGCCACAAAATTGATGCGAATCGAAAGAATGGACTTATCTGCTCTGAATGGCTGTCTCGGTCAACTTCCCTGGTCGCCTTGGTTTCGGTTAGCCACTCAAAGATCGACGCGGCGTCTTGAAGCACCAAATAGGCTGTAATGGTGAGATGGCGGGGCCCCTTAAGTGGCCAGAAGACTTCCGGCTTAATGGTATCAAGGTCAGCAATAAATTGAGATACTTCTTCCAACCGCTTACGCTGACGTTCGTGTTCAGTTTTGCTTAGGTAGTGCCCCCTCCACACGAGGCCGTCCCAATCTTCTTCTTCGAGCGCGCTAAGTGCCTTCGAGAGTTCGCGGGCATGCTTTTTGACCTCCTTTATCGATCCGTCTTTTTAGGATTGGGCGTGGTTCGCGGGATAGGTGCTCAACCAGATCGCTGCAGCCCCACTCCAAGAGAATACGTTTGAGCAGTCTGCGGCGAGTACTGGACAATTTCAAGTCCAGCGTTTTTTCGATCTCTGCGATGGCCTCATCCGAAAAAGTTATCGGGGGTATTGCTTGGTTCATGTTTGAACTGATTTGCCAAATTGCGGGTCAGTGCTTGCTTTGGTTCTGCATCGCCATCAGAGGCGCTTGTGTCTCAGTGGCGAAAGGGGACGACCTTGCCGGTCTTGGGCACCGCGCAATATGAGGCCCATGCTTCCATCAACTTGCGCCTTTTTTCGAACAAGTCGCTGCGCCGGTAAGCCGCTTCCGTCTTGCTTTCGATCACATGGGCAAGCGCTGCCTCGCAGACCTCGTTGGGGAAATTTGTGCATTCGGCGGCCCAATCGCGAAATGCGGATCGGAAGCCGTGCACCGTCACATCTTCAATCTTCATACGGCGAATGACCTTTCCAAGCGTCATTCCCGACAGCGGCTTGCCGGGCTTGTGGCCGACAAACACGAACTCTTTGCCGTCCGCTTGGCGTAGATCTTTGAGGATAGCAACCGCGCGTCTGGACAAGGGCACGCGATGCTCGCGACCGGCCTTCATGCGGTGCGCCGGCACAGTCCACACCGCGCGCTCAAGGTCAAATTCATCCCAGCGAGCGCCGAGCACTTCGCCCCTTCGTGCCGCCGTCAGAATTGTAAACTCAAGCGCGAGTGCCGCTGTAGCCTGACCTGGTTGCAAAGCACCAATGAACGCCGGCACGTCGCCATAGCTCATTGCCGCGTGGTGCCCGCGCGTGAGCTGCTGTCGCTTCGGCAAGAGCTGGTCCAAGTGACCGCGCCAGCGCGCCGGGTTTTCTCCCGTTCGCAAACCCTGTGCCTTGGCTGCGTCAAGCACGCGCTCTATCCGGCCGCGAAGCCGAGAAGCGGTTTCCGGTTTCTCGTTCCAGAGCGGCTTGAGCACCGAAAGCACGTCATCAGTTGTTATCGTGGTTGCCGGCAGCCGGCGCAGTGGCGCCGCGTACTCGCGCAAGGTCGTTTCCCATTGTGCGGCGTGCTTGCTGTTGCGCCATGACGGACGCATGGCCGCTATCAGCCGATCGGCGCATTCACCGAACGTCGCGCCCTAAACGGATTTGCGGGCTGCCTTTGGATTGATCCCTTCTGCGAGCCGCCCTCGGGCGCCCTTCGCAAGCTCGCGGGCGCGGCCCAGCGTTACGTCACGTGCTGAGCCAAAGCCGATTTCGGTCGGCTTACCGTGCCAGCGATACAGGAACACCCAGTTGCCGGCCGCCATTTGGCGAGATTGAGAGATAGAGGCCGCCGCCATCCGCGTGACGGCCGTTTCCCGTGAGCGTCGCGACTGCACGAGCGTTAAGCCGATTGATTTGCCCGCACCACTGTCCTTGCCCCTTTCCCAACATGTGCCCTAGCAATTGAGCCGGATTGTAGCGGACGTTGGAAGACAACAGAAGACAAGGAATGCGAGAAGTGCCGTTAAATAGGCGCCTACTTAAATCGGCAGCGGACAGTGTCGGACAGTCACGTACGATGGTCTGTCGGAGATTGTCTCCGAGCAGCGACAAGGCAGCGCCACGATTGATGTAACTGTTGACGTCGTTCGGGTTGAGCCGGATGGCGGTATCGAAGTCGGCAACGGCGCCGGAGAAATCGTGAGTGAAAAGCCGTATTTGACCGCGCCCGCTGAAGCCGCCGGGATTGTCGGGCGCAAGTCGAATCGCCTGGCCATAGTCCTCGCCGGCGCCAGCAAGGTCGCCCTTGCCGCGTAACGCATCGCCGCGGTTGAGATGGGCGTCGACGTCGTCCGGATTGAGCTTGATCAGCTCATTGTAGTCGGCGATGGCGCGATCGTAATCGCGCTTGCGGTAATAGGCGTGGCCGCGCGGGCCATAGACAGATGCGCCCGCATCCGGATTGAGCCGCAGCACTTCGCTATAACCGGCGATCGCCTTGTCGTATTGGCCGAGCTTCGCTTCGCCGCCGGCGCGAACGAAATAAGCGAGCGGGGCGTTCGGCGCGAGCTTGAGCGCGCGCTCGGCATCGGCGATGGCGCGCTCTGGTTGATTGGAGACCGTCCAAAAATTGGCGCGGTTGACGTAGGCCTCCGCGTAGTCCGCAGCGATCTTGACGGCTTGATCGAGATCCTTTTGTGCCT
>JBPYDY010000274.1:0-3913 GCA_051986155.1 Methylocella sp. | reverse complement strand
AAGCTCGCGCGCGGCCTTCCGCTCCGTCGCGCGCACCGGAAAGTCCCCTGAGCCGCAGCCGCTCGAAGCCGTGGTGCGGGCGCATTTCCTGAACCGGGGAGGCGAAGCCGCCGCTTGCTGCACCGCGCTGAGCTCCGGATTGCAAGCGGACAGGGCGTGAGAAAGGAATTGTTAGGGGACATGCTTTCTATGATTTGGCGTGACTCTCTCTCGCCCCGGCAAGCCAGGGCACGCGGCGCCCGATTTTTCGTCCGCCGATTCCGGGCTTTCGAATGAGGCTCGCGGCTGGATCGCCTATCTTGCCGGCGAACGCCGGGCATCAGGGCGTACGATTCAAGCCTATGCGCGCGACCTGCAACAGTTCTTGTGGTTCGCCGCGGTGCATTTTGGGACATGCCCCTCGCTTGCTGCCTTCGCAAAGCTTGAAGCCTCGGATCTGCGCGCGTTTCTCGCTGCCCGGCGCGGTGAAGGCGCCGGCAACCGTTCGCTTCTGCGCCAGCTCGCGGGCTTGCGTTCCTTTGCGCGCTACCTCGAGAGAAATGGAAAGGGCAAGGCGGCGGCGTTTTCCTCGTTGAAGGCGCCGAAGCCTAAGCGCACCCTGCCGAAGCCGTTGAGCATTGCCGCCGCGCGCCAAATGGTTCTAGCCGATACCGGGGAAGGCGAAGGCCGGCTGCAATGGGTGGCGGCGCGCGATCAGGCCGTCTTGTGCCTGCTTTACGGCGCCGGACTGCGCATTTCCGAGGCCTTGGGCATCAAGCGATCCGAGGCGCCAGTCGCCGGGCGCGACGTTTTGACGGTGACCGGCAAGGGGCAAAAGATGCGCACAGTCCCTATCATTGCGCCCGTCCGGCAGGCTATCGAAGCCTATCTTGCGCTTTGCCCCTACCGGCTCGCGCCCGACAGCCCGCTGTTTCTTGGCATTAAGGGCGGGCCGCTCTCTCCGCGCGTCGTCCAGCTTGCCGTCGCGCGGCTGCGCGGCGCGCTTGGCCTACCGGCAAGCGTGACACCGCACGCTCTGCGCCACTCCTTTGCGACTCATCTTATGGAGCGCGGCGGCGATTTGCGTTCGATCCAGGAGCTCTTGGGCCACGCCTCGCTCTCGACAACGCAGCTTTATACCGCGGTCGATTCAACGCGGCTGCTCGAAGCCTATCGTGCGGCGCATCCGCGCGGGCGATGATTTGCGCTTCGGCGCTATATAAGCGCGTGGGAAATATGTGTCAGCAAAACAATTTATTGGCGGCGCCGAGGTGCTGAACGGAGACGAGCTTATGGAAGTGCTGGAAGTGGCCGTAAAAAGCGCCACCGGCAAGGCGAGGGCGTTTAGTTGCGGGCGGGCAGGCTGTCCAGACGCGATCGAGTCTGTGTGCCCGCGGTAAGCAAGTGGCGCTGACGGATTACGCGCCCGGGCGGCGCCAAAACGCGCGGGAGATTGATTGAGGCAAGTTCCGCGCCGCTTTATCCACGAGCCTTTTTTGCTGTCTCGCTTCTTGTTTGATATTGGCATATTCGCCCGGCGCCGCGCATTGGCGCCAAGAGCGGTCGCAACGCGCGGAGCCGCTCAAGAGCCTTCGATGGCTTGCAGCTCTTGCTCCCTTTTCATCCACGCGGAGAGATTCTCGGCGACCTTGTCCAAAAAGCCGGTGGTCGAAAGCCAGCGCTGATCGGCGCCAACAAGCAGGGCGAGGTCTTTGGTCATGTAGCCGGCCTCAACAGTGGCGACGCACGTCCGCTCCAGCGTTAGGGCGAATTTCGCTAGCTCCGGATTGCCGTCGAGCTTGGCGCGGTGCGCGAGGCCGCGCGTCCAGGCAAAAATCGAGGCGATCGAATTGGTCGAAGTTTCTCTGCCCTTCTGATGCTCGCGAAAATGGCGGGTGACCGTGCCATGCGCCGCCTCGGCCTCGACCGTCTTGCCGTCCGGCGTCATGAGCACAGAGGTCATGAGGCCGAGCGATCCGAACCCTTGCGCGACCGTATCGGACTGCACGTCACCGTCATAGTTCTTGCAGGCCCACACATAGCCTCCGGCCCATTTCAGCGAGGAGGCGACCATGTCATCGATCAGCCGGTGCTCATAGCTCAGTCCTGCCCCCTCAAACGCGGTTTTGAATTCGCTTTCATACACTTCCTGGAATAAATCCTGGAAACGGCCGTCGTAGGATTTCAAGATCGTGTTTTTTGTCGACAGATAAACGGGATATTTGCGCATGAGCCCGTAATTCATGGACGCGCGGGCAAAGTCACGAATGGAATCGTCGAGATTATACATCGAGAGCGAAACTCCAGGGCCTGGGTAGTCGTAGACTTTCCTCTCGATAATGGTGCCGTCCTCGCCCTCGAACCTAATGATCATCCGGCCCCTGCCCGGAACCTTGAAATCCGTTGCACTGTATTGATCACCAAACGCATGGCGGCCGATGACGATCGGCCGTGTCCAACCGGGGACAAGGCGCGGGACATTTTGGCAGATAATAGGCTCGCGGAAGATGACGCCGCCCAGTATGTTGCGGATCGTGCCATTGGGCGATTTCCACATCTGTTTGAGTTTAAACTCTCGCACGCGCGCTTCGTCCGGCGTGATGGTCGCGCATTTGACTCCGACGCCGTGTTTTTTGATGGCGTTGGCTGCTTCCATCGTGACGCGATCATTGGTTGCATCCCGGTTTTCGATCGAGAGGTCGTAATAATCGAGCTTGATATCGAGATAGGGATGGATGAGCTTGTCGCGTATGTAATGCCAGAGGATGCGCGTCATTTCATCGCCATCGAGCTCGGCGACCTGATTTTCTACCTTGATCTTGCTCATCTTAAGTGTCCTCGGCGGCCACGATGATGGCGCGTCGTTAGGGGAGCTGAATTCACTGGCTATATTCCATAGCACTGGTCTTAAAAGCGAAAAGCCACTTTGTCTGCTGGGCATGCTGGCCCCCGCGAGAGGAGGGTCTCGGGCCCGCAAAACCGCGCTGCTTCATTTGCTAAATGAAGTCAATCTTATCGCCTTCGAGCCGCAAGCATGTCAACCGGCCGGTGGCATAAGCGCCAGTGTCGATGTTGATCCGGTTTTGCCGCACCTCCGGATCTACGACAGGGGTGTGGCCATGGACGATGATTTTTTCGAACGGCTCCTTGTGGAGTAAGAATTCGTCCCTTATCCAGACCAAATCCTCTTCTTGTTGTCCGGCAAGAGGCGTGCCAGGCCGCACGCCGGCGTGCACAAAGTAATAGTCACCGCACGTAAAACTGAGCTTTAAATCGGTTAGAAACTGGAAGTGACTGTCCGGCATGGCATTGCGCAGGCTTGCCGAAAGTTCGGCCTGCTCTTTGGCGCTCGCTTTTATGCCGGGCTTAAGCCCATAAGAGGCGAGCGTGGGCAGCCCGCCATATAATGTCCAAGGCTTGAGTATCCCGGGACTTTCAAGAAACTCGGCCAGGAACACCTCGTGATTGCCTTTTAGACAGCAAAGCCGGTGAGACTGCCCGCGCGCGATCAATAAATCGAGGACGCCCGCAGAGTCTCTTCCGCGGTCGATGTAATCGCCGAGAAAAACCTGGATCGTTTCCTTGGCGGGGTTCGCTTCGAGGTCGCAGTCGATCCGCGAGAACAGTTGGCTTATCAAATCTGACCTGCCATGCACGTCGCCGACCGCGTAGATACGCACACCTTCGGGGAGAACCGGTGGCGCTAAAGTTTGACGCGTTTTCCACATCTCTGGAATTGAGGTTTGCTCGTAACAGGCTGTGAGCGGACAATTTGGAAAAGAAAATCGGCCTGGAGATGGCCCGTTCGGGTTTTTGTGTCAATAGCGAGCGCGGGCAGCCAGGACTCGGGGGTTATTGATGGCCATCCGATTGCATTTCACGTGGTTCACAAGGACGAAGCCAATGGCAGCCGCCGCATGAGCCTTGCCTTTAC
>JBPYDY010000273.1:0-2495 GCA_051986155.1 Methylocella sp. | reverse complement strand
GGGCACAAGGCTTCCTGTGGCAAAAAATGCCGCGCTTTAAGCTCACCGTCGAATATGATGGCGCGCCCTTTGCCGGCTGGCAGCGGCAGAAAAACGGGCTTTCCATACAAGAAGCAATCGAGACCGCGTTCAATGCCCTCTGCGGCGAAAGCGTTTTGGTCAGCGGCGCAGGGCGAACGGACGCGGGAGTCCATGCGCTGGGTCAAGTCGCCCATGTGGATCTCGCCAAAGACTGGCCGCTCGACGTGTTGCGCGATGGCCTCAACGCCCATTTGCGCCCGCACCCCATCGCTATATTGGCGGCCGAATGTGCCCCCAAAGATTTCGATGCGCGGTTTTCGGCCATCAGGCGCCATTATCTCTACCGCATCATCAACCGCCGCGCGCCCCTGACGGTCGAGCGCGGCCGCGCTTGGCTCGTTGCGCGAAGGCTCTCCGTCCAAGCCATGCAAGAAGCGGCGCAGCATCTTTTAGGCCGACATGATTTTTCGACCTTCCGCTCCGCCGAATGCCAGGCGGCAAACCCGGTACGCACGTTGGACCGGCTCGATGTCGTTCGGGCCGGCGAGGAAATCCACATCGAGGCAAGTGCGAAGTCGTTCTTGCACACTCAAATGCGCTCGATTGCGGGCTCGCTCGAACATGTGGGATCTGGCCGCTGGAGCGTCGATGATTTTATTACCGTGCGCGATGCGCGCGATAGAAGCCGCTGCGGCGTGGTCGCGCCGCCCGCAGGGCTTTACCTCATCGCCGTGGACTATGGCCTCTCAATGGAGGAATGCGCTCGGGCCGTATCCAGCCATGCCAACTTCCTTTCAAACGCGAGCCGAAGCCGCGCGCCTGTCTCTTCAGGCAGAAGCGGCGTCAGCGGCGGGACAATGGTGCGGTAGAGAAAACCCGTGCGTTCTTCTCTCTCGGCAGCAAGCCGGATGGCGGTCTGAGCCAATGGCCGAGGCTGGCCTAATTTGCCGGCTTCTCAAATTTCAGCACGAACCGGTCGCTTTCACCGATTGCCGCATATTTGTCCCGGTCCTGAGCACCCAAACGGTAGGTCGGCGGCAGCGTCCACACGCCTTGGGGATAGTCTTTGGTGTCCTTTGGGTTTGCGTTGACCTCGGATGATCCAATGAGTTTGAACCCGGCCTTTGCGGCCAGCGCGATTGCGTAATCCTGCCGGACGTAGCCGCTTTTCGCCTGCGGGTCTTGCGGCTCTTCGGCGCTCGCCCGATGCTCTTCGACGCCTAAGATTCCGCCAGGTTTCAGTGCCCGGTAGAACGCGCGGAAGGCGGCCTCCGCGGTGCCGGCGCGCATCCAATTGTGAATATTGCGGAAGGTCAGAACGAAATCGGCGCTGCCCTGTGGCGCAACCTCCTGATCGCCCCCGTTGAACTCGGTGATAGCGATCTTGCCATAAAGTTCGGGGCTTATCGCGATCCGCGCCTTGAGAGGCGCGATGTCCCGCGTGGCATCGCCCGAAACGGTGTAGTGGCCGTGATCCTTGAGATAGGGAGCGAGAATTTCGATCCAATAGCCCGCTCTTCCCGGCACAATCTCGACCACGCTCGATTGGGGCTCAACGCCGAAAAAAGTCAGAACTTCCAAAGGGTGCCGGTAGGGGTCGCGCGCCTTATTGGCGGCGCTTCTTTGCGAACCATCGATGATCGCGGCAAGTGCGGCGCCGGACTCGGCCGGGCCCGGGGATGCGCGCGAGCCTTCCATCGAAAGCAGCATGGCCAGCCCCAAAAAGACGGCCGCGGCCCAGGGCAGCCCGCAAACCCGAGCTATGCTCCACACGTCCATTGCCCACTTTGACCTTCCGGCTTTGACCTTCGGGATCATTGGACCTTCTCCTCTCCCCTGGAAGCTTGTAGTCACGTCGCCGCAACGTCAACGAAAGGCGGAATTGCGCGCCGTTTACCCGCGGCGTGCCATTCAACCGGCGCCTTTCACGGCCCTTTGCACCAGGCGGCAGCGAGTCATTTTTTTATCTCAAAAGCGACCTCTATGGCAAAGGAACGCTTCGCTTTTGGAGGCGGCGGCGGGAAGGGCGCGGCGCGCGCACCAAGGCCACGCTTTCGGTATCGAGATCGGCCTCGCCGCTCGACCGTAACAAGGAGACCGAGGCAACAGCGCCGGATTCGTCGACGACGAATCCGATTGTTGCGGTCCCTTGGGCGCCGCGCCGAATGGCACTTTCGGGATAGTGCTTCGCGCGTTCCAGCATTCCGCCGACGACGAGCTGATAATTTATCGCTTCGCCGGTTGCGGCCGTCGCCGGTGCCGCAAAAGCACGCAGTTTATAAGGTGAGGCATCGAATGACGGTCCGCGTGCGCTCCGCACTGGCTGCCGTTCGTCTGCTGTGCTTGCGGCTTGGCGCCCATCCTTATTTGGAACCTCGGCGCTCTCTTTTACCGGTGGTCCCTTGTCCCCTGCATCTCTTTGCGCCCCGGCTAAATTTGCCGGCGTTTGCGGCCGGGCGCTCACCACTTCGACG
>JBPYDY010000272.1:0-3013 GCA_051986155.1 Methylocella sp. | reverse complement strand
TGTTTTAACGCATTCTTAACCACACAGCTGTTTTAACGCATTCTTAACCACACAGCTGTTTTAATGCATTCTTAACCACACAGCGAGTCATTTCAGCCAGTCCCATACGGGAGCCTGCGACAATTTGGCTCGTTGAAATGCGAATGAGTCCGGCGAGCACACGCCCGGTTCGACTCCGGGGCAAGCCTCCAGCGTTCCTTAGTCGATCACCGCGCGTTGCAACCTCAGCGCATTGCTAATCACGCTCACGGACGAGAGCGACATGGCGGCGGCGGCGATCACCGGCGACAGGAGAATCCCGAAAGCCGGATATAAAACGCCGGCTGCAATTGGCAGGCCCGTGGCGTTGTAGATAAAAGCCAAGAAGAGATTTTGCCGGATATTGCGCATCGTCGCCTTGGACAATTTCCGAGCCCGCAAGATTCCGCGAAGGTCGCCTTTAAGCAAAGTAACACCGGCGTTTTCGATCGCGACATCCGTGCCCGTGCCCATGGCGATACCGACATCGGCAGCTGCAAGCGCGGGCGCGTCGTTGACACCGTCTCCGGCCATGGCAACGACCCGCCCTTGCACACGCAGCGCCTCGACCGCGGCGCTCTTATTCCCCGGCAAGACCCCGGCCTTAATCTCTTCGATGCCGAGCTTACGGGCCACCGCCTCGGCGGTTACCCGGTTGTCGCCCGTGAGCATCACCATATGGATGCCTTCGGCCTGCAACGACGCGACCGCCTCCCGCGCTCCTTCCTTGATTGGATCGGCAACGGCAAGAAGCCCGGCGGGTTTGCCGTCTATTCCAACGAAGACAACCGTGGCGCCTTCGTGACGTAATGCGTCCGCTTCCGGGCGGAAGGTGATGCTGATAGCGTTTGCCTCCAGGAACTCCGCAGTTCCGATAACGAGCTTGCGGCCTTCAATCTCGCCGGTTACGCCCTTGCCGGCCGGTGCCTCGAAGGCTCCCGGCTCGGCGAGTTCGAGCTTGCGTTCCGCAGCGGCACCAACGATTGCGGCGGCAAGCGGATGTTCGCTTGCCCGCTCGAGGCTCGCGGCGAGCCGCAGGACCTCATCCTCGGCGAAACCAGGATAAGCCAGCACCGAAGTTAGTTTCGGCTTGCCCTCGGTGAGCGTTCCAGTCTTGTCGACAACAAGAGTGTCAATCCTTTCCATTCGCTCCAGCGCCACGGCATTTTTGACGAGCACGCCCAGCTGCGCGCCACGTCCGACGCCGGCCATGATCGACATCGGTGTCGCAAGGCCAAGCGCGCAGGGACAGGCAATAATCAGCACCGAGACGGCCGCGACAAGCGCAAAGGTAAAGCGCGGTTCAGGGCCGAATTTTGCCCAGGCCGCGAAGGAAATAAGCGCCACGGCAATGACCATGGGCACGAACCAGGCGGCAACCCGATCGGCCAGCCGCTGGACCGGGGCGCGGCTCCTTTGGGCCTTAGCCACAAGTTGGACGATCTGCGACAAAAGCGTAGCGGCGCCGACCTTCTCCGCACGCATGATGATCGAGCCAGACTGATTGATCGTGCCCCCGATGACGTTCGCGCCCGCGCCCTTGCCGACCGGCAGCGACTCGCCCGTGACTAGCGACTCATCGAGCGTGGTGTGGCCTTCGAGGATCGTGCCATCAACCGGCACTTTCTCGCCCGGCCGAATGCGCAGGCGGTCGCCGGGGCGAATGGTATCGAGGCTTACTTCTTCGTCCGTGCCGTCGCTGCGAATGCGCCGCGCCGTTTTGGGCGCAAGATTGAGGAGCGCCTTGATCGCGTTGGAAGTGTTTTCGCGCGCTCTGAGCTCCAGCACCTGTCCCAGTAAGACGAGAACAACGATGACGGCCGCGGACTCAAAATAGATCGCAACCGAACCGTCGCTGCTCCTGAAATCGGGCGGGAAAAGGCCCGGCACGACAGTCGCGATGGCGCTGTAGGCCCAAGCAACCCCGCTGCCTATGGCGATCAACGTAAACATGTTGAGATTGCGGCTGACGATGGAGCGCGCGCCACGTTCAAAAAACGGCCAGCCAGCCCAGAGCACAACTGGCGTAGAAAGAACGAACTGCACCCAATTCGATGTCTGCCGGCCAATCACCATATGCAGGTTGAAGAGATGCCCGCCCATCTCCAGGACCACAACGGGCAGCGCGAGAATGAGCGCGACCCAAAACCGCCTCGTCATGTCGGCAAGCTCGGGATTCGGACCTTCCGCGGCGCTTGCCACCTCGGGTTCGAGCGCCATACCGCAGATCGGGCACGAGCCGGGGCCGGTCTGGCGGACCTCGGGATGCATAGGACATGTGTAGATTGTTCCGTCCTCGGCGCGTGCCGCCGGAGGAGGCGGCCTTTTTTGCTCGGCCGAGAGAAAGCGGCCAGGGTCGGCAAGGAATTTGCTTTTGCAGCCCTGGCTGCAAAAGTAATAACTATGGCCGCCGTGCTCGGCGCTATGCTTGGCGCTCGCTGGGTCGACGGCCATCCCGCAAACCAGATCCTTCGCCATTTGCGCGGCATCCCCAGCTCCGCTGGAGTGCGCATGCGGGTGGCTTTGGTGATCCTCATGCATCGGCATGCTCCAAGGTTTTTAGGCGCGCCAAGAAAGGGCACGGTTGCGATCAGCGTGGCGCCGGAAAAATTTCTTAGCTTGGCATAAAGACATAACACGCACTCCGCCTGTTCCAATAGCGTGCCGGCGTTCGGCCTGATTGCTCGGGCCGTTCAAACGCAACTCGGCCGAGCAGAAGTCAAGCAGAAGAAGATGGTATTGGCGACAGCCGACACAGCACTGCCCAACCCGAGAATGATAGGAAAAATAAGCCGGCCTGCACCGTGCAGGCGAAGAAAACCCGATGCCTAAGCCTAGGTTTGAGTAAGCCCAGGCAAGAGCCGCGCACGAAGCGTAATCGTGAATTATGCGATCGCGCGGCGCGCGGCCACATTCTTGCCCCGGAACAATTTCTAGCGAGGCGTCAGCTGCCAACCTTTGGTGCGAGTTGGAGCGGCTGCGCGTGGAAGGTTCC
>JBPYDY010000271.1:0-4711 GCA_051986155.1 Methylocella sp. | reverse complement strand
CGCAAGGAAATGGTCGCCGCTTGGGTAACCAAAGAGGGCTTGCCGCTGACCATCAATGCCGTCATTCATTGCGCCAATATTTCGCGCGCGGGCAAGATGGTGGAACTCGCGGTGAGGCTCGGCGCGCGCCGGGTCGAAATTGCGCACACGCAATATTACGGCTGGGCTATGCTGAACCGCGCGGCGCTGATGCCGTCGCTGGCCGAGGCAGAAGCGGCCATCGCCGAGGTCGAGGCCCTAAAGAAAAGGCTTTCGGGCGCGATTGTCATCGACCACGTGATTCCCGATTATCACGCGCGCACGCCCAAGGCCTGTATGGGGGGCTGGGGCAGGCGCATCTTGAATGTGACTCCCTCCGGCAAAGCGCTTCCGTGCCACGCGGCCGAAACCATCCCGGATCTTGTCTTCTGGAACGTAAGGGATCAGCCACTCGAAGACATTTGGCTCAATTCACCCGCCTTCAACGCCTTCCGCGGGCTTGAGTGGATGCGCGAGCCTTGCCGCTCCTGCCCGCGCAAGGAGATCGACTATGGCGGCTGCCGCTGCCAGGCCTTTGCGCTGACCGGCGAGGCGAGGAACGCCGATCCTGTGTGCCACTTCTCGCCGCATCATGGGCGGGTGCAAGAAATCGCGGCGGTCTCGGCGCGGCGGCAAGAGGTGCACGGCAACCCTGACTACAGCTACCGGCGAATGAAATCACACCAGCCCGCAGAATAGGTTGCCTTACGGGTGATGCTCATTCGGTTCCGCGGTGGAAAAGCCGGCAAATTCTTGGAAAAAGAACGCAGCCTGCTTATATTTGCGGCGGCTGAGCGGCATCCTCCCCCCGAAAGGGCGGCAGCCGAGCGGCAGGAGACTTAAGCGATGGCGGACGCGGCCAAAGGCCAGATGGACCTTGCCCAGGACCTCCGATCCACCTCTCTCGATGACAAATACGACCTCTCGAAGCGGCGGATTTTTGTCTCCGGGCCGCAGGCGATTGTCAGGCTCCTGCTCATGCAAAAGGAACTCGACCGCCGCAACGGGCTCACTACCGCGGGCTTTATTTCGGGCTATCGCGGCTCGCCGCTCGGCAATCTCGATCTCGCATTTCTGCGCGCCAAGCGGCCGCTCGATGAAGCGGGCATTTTGTTTCAGCCGGGCCTCAACGAGGATCTCGCCGCGACCGCCATTTGGGGGACGCAGCAGGCCGAGATGCGGCGCGAGGGGAAATTCGATGGCGTTTTCTCGCTCTGGTACGGCAAGGGGCCCGGCGTGGACCGCTCGGGCGATGTGCTGCGCCATGCAAATCTTGCCGGCACGTCGAAATATGGCGGCGTGCTTGCCCTCATGGGCGACGATCACACGGCCGAATCCTCGACGACCGCGCATCAGTCGGAGTTTTGTTTCGTCGACAAGATGATTCCGGTCCTGATGCCAGCCGGCGTGCAGGAGATTGTCGATTACGGGCTTTATGGCTATGCCATGAGCCGCTTTACCGGCGCATGGGTCGGCCTCAAATGCCTGAAGGATACGGTTGAATCGACCGGCTCGATCGATGTTTCGCTCGATCGCATGCGGCCCGTTGCTCCGGCCGGTTTCGCGATGCCAGAGGGCGGTCTCAACATCCGCGCGCGCGACACCGTGCTCGGCCAGGAGATACGCCTGCAGAATTTTAAGCGCGACGCCATGCTTGCCTGGCTTCGCGCCAACGGGCTCAACAAAATCATCACCTCGGGGGGTGCGCAGCCAAAAGTTGGCGTCATTACCGCCGGCAAATCCTATCTCGATGTGCGCCAGGCAATGGACGATCTCGGGCTCGACGAGATCGCGGCAAACAGGGTTGGGCTGCGCATCCTGAAGCTCGCCTGCACTTGGCCCATCGAGCCGCAAGGCCTTCACGAGTTTGCGCGCGGGCTCGAACTTATCATTGTCGTCGAGGAAAAGCGCTCGCTCATCGAAGTCCAGCTTCGCGAGGAGCTTTATGGATCGCCTACCCAGCCGGTCTGCGTCGGCAAGAAGGACGAAGAAGGGAAGTGGCTCTTCCCGGTGACTGGCGCGCTCGATGCCAATGACATCGCCATCGCGATCGGCCGCCGCCTGTTGCGGTTCAACCCGAGCGAGGAGCTCGAGGCCCGCGTGCGCAGGCTCGAACGCGTGCAGGCGGCCCTTGCCGCAGCCGGAGATGTGGGAACACGGGTCCCCTATTTCTGCTCGGGCTGTCCGCACAACACCTCGACGAGGGTGCCCGAAGGCATGCGTGCCTATGCCGGAATCGGCTGCCATTACATGGTTCAGTGGATGGACCATGCGACCGAAGGTTTCACGCAGATGGGCGGGGAAGGGGCGAATTGGATCGGCGAGGCGCCGTTCTCACAACGCGCCCATGTCTTCCAGAACCTTGGCGACGGCACCTATGATCATTCGGGCATTCTTGCCATTCGCTTTGCCGTCGCCTCCGGCGTCAACATCACATACAAAATTTTATTTAATGACGCGGTCGCTATGACCGGCGGCCAGCCACTCGAAGGCGGGCTTACGGTCGAGATGATCGCGCGCCAGGTCGCCGCGGAAAATGTCAAGCGAATTGTCGTGATCACCGACGAGCCAAAAAAATACAAAGGCACGACGCGATGGCCGGAGGGCGTGACCATTCACGATCGCCACAAGCTCGACAGCATCCAGCGCGAGCTTGCGGCAACCCCCGGCGTGACCGTGCTCATTTATGACCAGACCTGCGCGGCGGAAAAACGCCGACGCCGCAAAAAGAAGCTGATGCCGGACCCGGACCGGCGAGTCGTCATCAACGAGCTGTTGTGCGAAGGCTGCGGCGACTGCGGGGCCAAATCCAATTGCGTCTCGATTCAACCGCTCGAGACGGAATTTGGCCGCAAGCGCACAATCGACCAATCAAGCTGCAACAAGGATTTTTCCTGCCTCGATGGATTCTGCCCGGCGCTTGTCACCGTACACGGCGCGAGGGCAAGAAAGGCGAAGGTTCGAGGAACTGAAGGTTTCCCGCAGTTGCCGCGCCCCGTCATTCCGCAGATTGGCAGCAAGCCATATGGCATCCTGGTCACCGGCGTCGGCGGCACCGGCGTCGTCACGATCGGCGCCATTTTAGGGATGGCGGCGCATCTCGAAGGCAAGGGCTGCGGCTCGATCGATATGGCTGGCCTCGCGCAAAAAGGCGGCGCGGTCTACAGCCATGTCAAGATCGGCGCAAGGCCCGAAGATATTCACGCGATAAGGGTTGCGGCCGGAGAGGGCGATCTCGTGCTCGGATGCGACCTGGTCGTCTCTGCTTCCAAGAAAGTGCTCGCCGCCGTGCGAAAGGGCGAGACGGGCGTTGTCGTGAACACCGCGGAAATTTTTCCGGGCGATTTTACCCATAATCCCGATTATTCGCTCCATACGCATCAGATCAAACGAGCAATTCGCCACGCGGCAGGAGAGGGCGTGCATTTTATCGACGCGACCGGCATTGCCGCGGCGCTGCTTGGCAATTCGATCGCCGCCAATATGTTCATGCTGGGCTTTGCCTGGCAGAAAGGGCTTGTACCGCTCGACGATTCATCGCTGTTGCACGCCATCACCCTCAACGGAGAAGCCGTTGAGATGAATCAGGCGGCATTCTTGTGGGGCCGCCGGGAAGCTGTCGATGCCGCTGCCGTCGAGGCTGTTGCCACGCCCTTGCGCGGCGCCGCCGCCGCGCGGACCTTGTCCCGCTCGCTCGACGAAATTGTCGAAAGGCGTGTCTCCTATTTGACCGGCTACCAAAATGATGCCTATGCGAACCGCTATTTGCATCTGGTCAGACGCGTAAGGGAGGCGGAGCGAAGAAAAGTGCCGGGAAGCGGCGGCCTCGCGGAGGCTGTGGCGCGCTATTATTTTAAGCTGCTCGCGATCAAGGACGAATATGAGGTCGCGCGGCTCTATAGCGATGGCTCGTTCGCAAAGCAGATCGCGGCAGCCTTCGAGGGAGAGTCGTGCCTCCAATTCCATCTTGCTCCGCCGCTCCTCGGCCGCAAGAACGCGCAAGGCGAGCCCGTGAAATCAAGTTTCGGCCCGTGGATGATGAACCTGTTCCGCCTTCTTGCCTCGCTCAAATGGCTGCGCGGGACGGGTTTCGATATCTTTGGTTACACGGAAGATCGCCGTATAGAGCGCAGATTGATTGGCGACTATCAACGTCTCATCGATGAAATTTTGCAAGGTCTCTCGCCCGAGAATCTTTCGATCGCCGTTGCGCTTGCTTCGATCCCGGAAAAGATCCGCGGGTTCGGCCATGTGAAAATGCGCCATTTGGAGGCCGCGAAGGCCGAGGAGCAGGTTTTGTTGGAACACTTCCGGACGCCTCCCGCGCCGATAAAACTCGCGGCGGAATAAGGCGCAAAAGCCTTTCCCCGGGGCCGCTGGACTTGTGCTTTGGAATCATGGCAGATACGCCCGTGCGAAGCCCGTATCCTGAGGAGGGCTCGAAGAGCCCGTCCCGAAGGGCGGGGGGCGCCATGAGCTCGGGCCACATGCCAGAATTGCCGTTTGTCCGGCTCCTCATCCTTCGAGACGGCGCTTCGCGCCTCCTCAGGATGAGGGTCCGGCGAAGCGGTGGGTGATGCAAGCGGGCGTGGCGGAACTGGTAGACGCGCTGGACTCAAAATCCAGTTCTGGTTGACAGAGTGTCGGTTCGACTCCGACCGCCCGCACCACAACGGTATGTTTATCGCACGTT
>JBPYDY010000270.1:0-5842 GCA_051986155.1 Methylocella sp. | reverse complement strand
TGCCGGGCCGTGGCGCGCGCTTTGCTTGCCTCGAAGCGAAGCGCGACAGCACAGACAAATACGGCTGCAAGACTCATTCCTGTTGCAACGAATCGCGACAAATTTGGTGGGTAGGTGGCGAAGACGTTGCTGCCTGTCGCGACGGAGAGTGCGATCAAAACGAGAGGAAGTGACATGAGCGCACCTATGCAGCGCGCGCCGCGCCACAAACTCCAAATTGATCCATTGTTGGGCCTGCGGGTGTCGGGCCGCTACGGACGTCAGCGTGGGCGTAAAACTGCTCAAATCGGCAGATTGTCGCGCGAATGGCGCATTTTTGGATCAATTGTTGCGATGCTGCCGGTACCCTTACGTTCAACCCTCCCCCGCTTCCGCCTGGGCCCGGTTGGCAAATCGGCGCTGCGGGACCGCCTGGAACGACCAAATGCCTTCTGAACTTCGCCGCCCGGCACGGGCGCTGATGTCCGTTTCTGACAAAACCGGCCTTGCCGAGTTCGCAAGCGGTCTTTCGGGCCTTGGAATCGAGCTTATTTCGACTGGGGGCACAGGGGCAGCGCTCAAAAGCGCCGGATTTGCAGTCCGCGACGTTTCCGATCTTACGGGCTTTCCGGAACTGTTGGATGGACGGCTGAAGACCTTGCATCCGAAAGTTCACGGCGGGCTTCTCGCGAGGCGGGAAAATCCCGAACATGAGGCGGCGATGCTCGCGCATGGCATCGCGCCGATCGACATTCTGGTTGTAAACCTCTACCCGTTCGAGGCGGCGCTCGAGCGGCAAGCCTCCTTTGCCGAGTGCATCGAAAACATCGACATCGGCGGCCCGGCAATGATCCGGGCCGCGGCAAAAAATTTTGATGATGTCGCGGTTGTCGTCGATCCTGCGGATTATCCCAAGATCCTGACCGAATTGGCCGGACATGATGGGCACACAACCCGCGCCCTGCGCCAGGAGCTGGCGCAAAAAACTTTTGCACGCACCGCCGCCTATGACGCCGCAATCTCGAACTGGCTCGCCGCGGAAACAGGAATAGCAAGCCCCGCCTACCGGTCGTTTGCCGGCAGGCTCGCCTCTGCCCTTCGTTACGGCGAAAACCCGCACCAGGCTGCTGCCTTTTATGCCAGCGGCGATCTTCGCCCCGGCATTGCGACCGCAAGGCAAGTGCAGGGAAAGGAGCTTTCCTACAATAATGTCAATGATGCCGACGCAGCCTTTGAGCTCGTTGCCGAATTTGATCCCGGGCGCACCGCTGCCGTCGCGATCATCAAACATGCCAATCCCTGCGGTGTCGCAGAAGCAGAGACGTTGGCGCAGGCTTACGAGCTCGCTCTGCGTTGCGATCCGGTATCGGCATTTGGCGGCATTGTTGCCTTGAACCGGAAGCTTGATTCGGAGGCGGCCGCGCGCATCACCAAGATATTTACCGAGGTTATCATCGCACCTGGCGCCGATGACACTGCGATCGACGGTTTGGCGGCGAAGAAAAACTTGCGGTTGCTGCTCACGGATGGATTGCCTGATCCCCGCGCGAAAGGCGTCGCTATTCGCAACGTGGCCGGCGGCTACCTCGTCCAGAGCCGCGACGGTGCAAATGTCGATGATATGGAGCTGCGCGTGGTCAGCAAGCGCGCGCCAAGCGAAACGGAATGGACGGACCTGAAATTTGCGTTTCGGGTTGCCAAGCATGTGAAGTCGAATGCCATCGTCTACGCCAAGGGCGGTGCAACAGTGGGCATTGGCGCAGGGCAAATGAGCCGGGTCGATTCCGCCCGCATTGCGGCGATCAAAGCCGCCGAGGCCGCGCAGGCGGCGGGCTTAAGCGAAAGCCTGGCCAAGGGCTCGGTTGTCGCTTCCGACGCGTTTTTTCCGTTTGCCGACGCACTGCTCGCCGCTGCCGGGGCGGGCGCAACGGCCGTCATTCAGCCAGGCGGATCGCTGCGCGACGCCGAGATTATCAAGGCCGCTGACGATGCCGGGCTTGCCATGGTGTTTACCGGAGTGCGGCACTTCCGGCATTAACCACGTATTGAATTTTCATGTGCGCATCATCACATCGAGCCTGGATTTCTTATGACATATTGCGTCGAAACCGGGCCGTTCATGGCGCATTAACGGGCGTGGCATTAGAAGTTCTGAGAAAGCAGATTATACTTTTTGGAGACTGCAAGCGTGCGTATTAGTTCGAGCGAAACTATTGAGGGCAGCCGCGTTCTTTACACCATCGGCGAGATAGAAGCCGCTTCTGCCTGGCATCCGGAAAACGCGTCACCGCTGCAAAAGGACTGGCGGGAAGAGATCCTGCGCGAACTCGTTCGCAAAGCGGAAGATATCGATGCCGACGCAATCGTCGGAGTCGGCTACCGCAATGACGCGCCGATTCGGAGCGCTGAAGGCGGTGTCAATCTCAAACGCGTCGTTGCCACCGGCATGGCGGTCAAGCTCTCCTGCGCCGCTTAGCTATTTTTACTGAAATTTTGCGGCTTACCGCCACCGCTCGCTTGCTCCGGCGTCATCCCCGGGGCGGGCATTGCCGAACTCCCCGCTGCCATCAAGCCTCGCCTGATCCTTCGCCTTTGCGCGCCATGTAAGTCCAAGGCAGGTGCCAGCGCGCCGTTTCAGGCAATTTTTCCGGCACCGGATCGAAGCCGGAGGTGCCCCATGGGTGGCAGCGCATTAGCCTAGCGAGGCCGAGCCAGCCTCCTGCCCAGAGCCCATGGCGTGCGATCGCTTCGTCCATATAGGCCGAGCAGGTCGGAAGATGGCGGCAGTTCGTCCCAGCAATGGCGGAGAGCGTGAGCTGATAGGCGCGTATCGCAACATGGGCGGCGCGGAGGGGGGCCTGGGACATACCTTGCAAAACGCTTACCGTGACTTTGATACTGGGCCCAAGGGCTCAGCAATTCTTAACCTTAGCTATTCTCCACCCCGCGGCCTCTATTTGGTTGACGCAATCGACCGTGGCGTCGAATGTCAAAAGGGTCGAGGCGTGCCGCGCCTTATAGTCGCGGACCGGCTCCAAGATCGCGATTTCGGCCCATCTGCCTTGCGGCGGCGGTCCGTTTTCCTTGAGCATGGCCCGGACCTCGTCGCGAAGGGCGCGCAGCT
Organism: Methylocella sp.; assembly: GCA_051986155.1. Lineage (GTDB taxonomy): Bacteria > Pseudomonadota > Alphaproteobacteria > Rhizobiales > Beijerinckiaceae > Methylocapsa. The sequence goes on along the minus strand of JBPYDY010000270.1, from coordinate 2,739 downwards.
CCGCTCCGCTCGAGCCGATCACGTTCCTCGCCATGATCGAGGCGGCAGCTTGACCTAAAGCGCAGGCCTTGACCTCATGCGCGAAATCGGTCACCCGTCCCTCTTCCATGACGAGATCGACGATGACCGTCGAACCGCAGAGTTTCGAATGGGCCTTGGCCGAGGCTCCGGGCAGAGCAAGCCGCCCCTGGCGCGGAATATTGGCCGCGAGGGCAAGGATCCGGTGATTGTAGACCTCGGAAAAATTCGCTTCGCTCGGCATCTTCGTCCAGGTGACGGCACGATCCACATCCTATATAGGAAGGCGGGATTTGCGAAGGAGATCTGGCAAATTTCGCGCGAAACTCTCCGGGCAACCGTCCGTCCGGTGCTCTTGCCATAAGGAGCTTAAGGTGAAGGACGCTCATATAATCTTTCTTAGTGGAGGCTCCACATGGATGCAGTGGTTAAGTCCTTGCTTGAACGTCCGCAGCCGCAGACCAATGTCCCGCGGCTCCCACGCCCTTCGCGCGAAGAGGCCGAAGCCGCCGTCCGGGTACTGCTGCGCTGGGCAGGCGACGATCCTTCCCGCGAGGGACTGCGCGATACGCCAAAACGCGTGGTGAAGGCATATGAAGAGCTTTTTTCCGGCTATCAGCAAGATGCGGGGGATGTGCTAAGCCGCGTTTTCGAAGAAGTTCACGGCTATGACGATATGGTGCTCGTCCGGGAAATCCCCTTTTCCTCCCATTGCGAGCATCACATGGTCCCCTTTTTCGGCGCCGCCCATGTTGCCTATTACCCCTCGGATGTCGGCGTCATTGGTCTTTCGAAGCTCGCCCGCCTCGTCGACATTTATGCCAAGCGGCTGCAAACCCAAGAGGCGCTAACTGCGCAGATCATCGGCGCGATCGACCGGCATCTGCGCCCGCGCGGCTGCGCCGTGATGCTCGAAGCCCAGCATCTTTGCATGTCGATGCGCGGCGTTCTGAAACATGGCTCGGAGACGATCACGACGCAATTCACTGGCATCTTTCGCGACGATCCCGCCGAACAGCTCCGGTTTCTCACTATGCTGCGCGACGGCAAATGACCGCTGCCGCCCCCCTGCCTCAGCCGGACACGGTCCGCCCGGTCCGGAATTTGCACGAGAGCATATGGAGGCACGGAGTCGCGGCATGACATCCGCGCCCACGCAACGCGAGCTGGAAGAAGGCGAAACCTTTGCGCCTCGCTTCGACGCCAACGGGCTCATCGCTTGCGTGACGCGCGCTGCCGCCGATGGGGAGATCCTCATGCTTGCTTACATGAATGAGGAAGCTTTGCGTCTGACAATCGAGACCGGCCTCGCGCATTATTGGTCACGCTCGCGCCAAGCCCTGTGGCGTAAGGGCGAGGCTTCGGGCCAAATCCAAAGGGTCACGGAAATCCGGACAGATTGCGACCAGGATGCCCTGCTATTGACCGTCGAACCCGGCGGCGACGGCGGCGCCTGCCACACCGGACGGCGTTCGTGCTTTTATCGTAAGATTGCGCTGGGCCGCGATCCCGCAAGGCTTGTATTCGACTGAATCGGCCCCAATCTAAGGCTAAAGACTTGTAAAGGAAGGCGGGCCTGGGCGATCAGTATTGTTGCAACTGCACAAAAGATAACTCTTCTGTTGTGTCGAATTCGCGTGTTCGGGATGAACATACAAATAACCTTCAGGCATTTTCAATCAATAAGCGAGACAATCCCGAGCATTGAACCAACGTTTTCTGATCAAAAGCAGGGGCGATCGGCCGGACATAGTGTTTAAGGGCGAGCCTTTAGCTTAGGACAAAATCAAGTGAACCACATACCTTTTTCCTCCAAGAGTCCCAATGGCGGCGGTGCCAATGGTGGCGCCACGAGCCAAAAAGTTGCCAAGGCGCCGGAAATGCGCAAGCCAAAGCTGGGCATCGCGCTTGGTGCAGGCTGCGCGCGCGGCTGGTCGCATATTGGCGTCTTGCTCGAGCTCCTTTCTCAGGAGATCAAGCCCGAGGTCGTGGCCGGCACATCGATCGGCGCGCTGGTCGGCGGCGCCTATGCGATTGGCAAGCTTGAGGAGATGGAGGCTTTCGCCCGCGGCCTGACCAAAAGACGGGTCATGAGCATGATGGACGTCTCATTGTCGGGAATAAGTTTTCTGGCTGGCGAAAGACTAAGGCGCAAGCTCGAAGAGGAATTTTCTGGCTTTAGCTTTGAAGGTCTTGCAAAGAAGTTCGGGGCCGTTGCAACCGAATTCGGCACGGGACACGAGGTGTGGCTGACGAAAGGCAATATTTCCGAAGCGATACGGGCCTCCTACACTCTGCCCGGAATTTTCGAGCCCGTAAACATCGACGGCCGCTGGCTATTCGATGGCGCGCTTGTCAATCCAATCCCTGTCACTTTGTGCCGTTCGCTTGGCGCGGAGTTCGTGATCGCCGTCAATCTCATCAGCGACCCGTCATTTCGCGGCACAACGATCCACAATCCCCGGTCGATCGAGCCGGCGCTCGATAAATATGGTTTTGGCGTGCCGGAAGAAGGCACGACGCTGCGTGCGCGAATCTTCAATGGCGTCAGCGGCAACTTGCGCCGGGTCTTCGGCAAGCGGGAAGATGGCGCGCCCGGGATAGCCAACGCCATGATGGATGCGTTCAACATCGCACAAAGCAGGATTTCGCGCTCGCGCCTTGCCGGCGATCCGCCGGATGTGCTCATCTCCGTGCGTCTCGGAAAAATCGGCCTCTTCG
>JBPYDY010000269.1:0-4730 GCA_051986155.1 Methylocella sp. | reverse complement strand
GCAAAGCGGGTAATCACCTTTCCTGGCATGGGCGATGTCCTGGTGGCACATTTGTCAGTCTCGAATACCATCATGCCTCAAGTTCCAGGTCGCCAACCGACGTGCTGCAACAAGTGTAGACGAACCCGGCAGCTTTCGTTTTCGCGTCGATTTCGCACTCGCGCTCACTTGGACGTTTCCTTTGCATTTGACCTCGCACATACTGCAACTGCCAACCCGGCAGCTGTACTCGATCTCAATGCCATGCGCCTCGGCCAATTCCAGCAGCGTGACGTGCTCGTCGCAATCGACAGTGATCCCAGACCTGGTGAAGGCCACCTTATGCAGCGGCCCCTTCAGTTCTAGTGCTCTGCCACCGCCCTTGGAGCCTTGCGCTGAACGCCCCGAGCCAAAACGCCTTGGAGCCGTATTTTTCTTGCAGCTTGTGCTCGCCGGCAGAGCCCGGCAACAGGCTCGGCCTTTTCGGCTCCTCAGGCTCGGTGGGCAGGGTAACCTGAGCTACGGCGGGAAGCGGAGGTGAGACCGGGCTTGGCGCGCTTTCCTGCACCCCGGTTGGGTGAACCTCCGGGTCCGTCTCCTCGCCTTTCTTCGCTTGCAAAAACTTGAACCATTTGGGCTATGCCTGCTCTTCGGCCTGGGTCACGTTTGGACCTGTCGCCGGCGGCCCGCTGCTTTTAGGCGCGCCATTCTGCATTTTCATCCGCTCTCCCCAGAGTCAACTAACAACCCGAATCAAAGCAAGGCTTAAAGCAAGTGCAAATTACAGCAAAATCGCTTGCCATCGAATGCCGCCTAACTCAAGTGCTGTATCATGAAACTCGTCAACCGCGGCACTGCTTGCCCCGGGCAAAAATGTCCTCGATCGTTACCGGGTGGTGGCCTAGCCTGAGGGCTCAGGCGGGGGTTGCGCTTTCCGGTGGCTTGCCGGTCTGGTCACGCTGTCACGATTGGCGGCAGCCGCGATAAAGCGTCGGCCGCCGGTTTGGAGCCTCGGGCGCGGCAAGGCCTTGATCGGCCTGCGCTCATAACTCTGCCAAACCGGTTGGACAACTTTGCGCGAGTTTCATGCAGCTGATGCCCGGCCCCCCTAGCGCCGTTTTAAGAACGCGGCAAAAGCGGTCTGCGCCTCGCTTGACCGCAATGCGACAGAAAAAAGCCGGGCTTCTTCTTCGATCCGCGCCAAAATTTCGTGGCTGTCGCCCCGCATCAGGCGGCGCGTCGCAGCGAGCGCGGCGCGCGGCTTTGCCGCGAGCCGCCCGGCCCTTTCGAGCGCAAACTCGCGCAGCTCCGGTGCGGGGACGATCGAATTGGCAAGGCCAAGCCGCACCGCATCTTCGGCCCCAAAGCTCTCCCCAAGGAGCAAGAACTCGGCGGCTTTTGCCATTCCAATCCGGCGCGGCAAAAGCAGCGAAGAGGCAGCCTCCGGCACGAGCCCGAGATCGACGAAAGGCAGACGAAACACGGTGCCAGGGGCAACATAAACGAGATCGCAATGCAGCATCATCGTTGCACCGATGCCGATGGCGACGCCTTCAATCGCCGCAACAAGCGGCGTCTCGCTGCGAGCCAAGGCCTTGATGAAGGTAAAAGCGGGAAGATCTCCATGCCCACCATCGGCGTCGAGAAAATCCCCAAGATCGTTGCCCGCCGTAAACGCGCCGGCTGTCCCGGCAAAGGCGATAGCACCGATCGAAGAATCGGTTTCTGCAGCCTGCAACGCGCCGGTGGCGGCAAGATACATCGCGCCGCTCAGCGCGTTTTTCTTTTCCGGCCGGTCGAAGCCAACGCATAGGACGGTGCCCGCGCGCTCGATTTTGACATGTGGCGTATCTGCTTGCATGGCGTATTACTGGCTACTGGCCGAGCGCCACGGCGCCCGCGAGCACCGAGCCCGCGCCACGAGTAACCTCGCGTTCAAGGCTCAGCGCTGAGGGGGCGATGTTTTCCGCAAAGAAGCGTGCGGCCGCAGTCCGCGCCGCCAAGAGAGGATCGCTGCTGCCAGCGCTTGACAGGCAGTGGGCGGCGAGGGCTCCCCTTGCGAGCAAGGTGCCGCCACGTGCGATCGCAAAAAGCCGCAGATAGGGCGTCGCACCGGCCAGCGCTTCGTTCGGGCGCGCCGCGGATGCCTCTTGCATGAACGAGGTCGCGCACGCAAGTGCATCGACCGCCTCGCGCAGACTCAATTCCATGTCGCCAAATGCCGCCGCATTGCTATGTTTTATTGCGCCGATCACCTCACGCATATCGGCGATTTCGCTTCGCACTATCTCGCCCTGTGAAAGACTGAGCTTGCGCTGCACAAGATCGATCGCCTGAATGCCGTTTGTCCCCTCGTAGATCGCGGCAATACGGGCGTCCCGCAGATGCTGCGCCGCGCCGGTCTCTTCGATGTAGCCCATACCGCCGTGAACCTGTATTCCGAGCGAGGCCACTTCATTGGCAATATCGGTCGAAAATGCCTTCGCGACCGGCGTCAGCAAGGACGCACGCTCTGATGCCCTTTCCCGCTCCGCTTTACCAGTAGTCCTGCGCGACCTGTCGATCGATTCTGCCGTGACAAAACAGATCGCCCGCGCGGCGGCCGTCAAAGCCTTCATCGTCATAAGCATGCGCAGCACGTCGGGATGGCGCACGATCGGACTCATGCCGTCTGCGGCTTCGTCCAAGGCGCGGCCCTGGCGCCGTTCTCTGGCGTGGCCGAGCGCCTGCTGAAAGGCGTGCTCGGCGATCGCGACGCCTTGCACGCCGACATTCAATCGCGCGCTGTTCATCATCGTGAACATGCATGCAAGTCCTTTGTTTTCTTCCCCAATGAGAAAGCCGGTTGCGGCGCCGTGATCGCCATAGGCCATGGTGCATGTCGGCGAGGCATGGATTCCAAGCTTATGCTCGATGGAGGCGCAAAAAACGTCGTTTCGCGCGCCAATGCTGCCGTCGGCATCGACCAAAAATTTGGGCACGAGGAAGAGCGAAATTCCACGCGTGCCTTTGGGCGCATCCGGCAGGCGCGCGAGCACGAAATGGACGATGTTGCCGGCCATGTCGTGCTCGCCATAGGTGATAAAAATTTTGGAGCCGAAAAGTTTGTAGGAACCATCGGGCTGCCGTTCGGCCCTCATTTTGAGGGCGCCGACATCCGACCCTGCCTGTGGCTCGGTTAAATTCATGGTGCCGGTCCATTCGCCGGAAACAAGTTTATGCAGGTAAATTTCCTTCAACGCTCCGGTGGCGTGCGATTCCATAGCTTCGATTGCGCCAAGGGTCAGCAGAGGACAAAGGCTGAACGCCACATTGGCCGCGCTCCAGATTTCGATGCAGGCGGTATTGAGCAGCGCGGGCAGGCCCGTGCCACCATAGTCCGGGGGACCAGTGATCGCATTCCACCCTCCGGCCGTCCATTTGCGATAGGCATTGGCAAATCCCGGCGCCGCGGTGACAATCCCCGCATCGAACTTCGCGCCTTCCTTGTCGCCTGCAAAGTTGAGGGGCGCGAGGACGGTTTCGGCGAATTTGCCAGCCTCATTGAGCGTTGCTTCTGCAAATCCATCGCCGAGGTCCGAATAGATTCCGTCCTTGCGGTTTGGATCCATTCCTGCTTCGTGGATCATCGAGAATAAAATTTCGGCTACGGGCGCGCGATAGGTCATCTTGGTCTCCGCTACCAGGGATGCGCTTGGGCCAATACTGAATTATAAGCCGAACTTGCCTCCTATGTCGTCAGGATAACGGGCGGCGGATGAACAATGTTATCTCGGAAATGCCGGCGGCTGGGCCTGGCAGGGTCATTGCTGCGGATGCGGCCGGCATTGCCGTGGCGGCAGATATTCTGCGCCGCGGCGGGCTCGTCGCCATGCCGACCGAGACGGTTTATGGTCTTGCTGCCGACGCCAGCTCGGAGGCGGCGGTTACGCGCCTCTATGCGGCAAAGGCGCGGCCAAGCTCCAATCCTCTCATCGCCCATGTGCCAAGCCTCGACGCGGCGCTCGAGCAGGGCATTTTTTCGCGTTCTGCGTTGCAATTGGCGCAAAAATTCTGGCCCGGGCCGCTGACCCTTGTCCTGCCGCTCGCTCCTTCGGCGTGCGTCAACGTCGCCGCGCGGGCGGGGCTTTCCACCGTGGCCCTGCGCGTGCCCGCGCATCCGATTGGACTCCGGCTTCTTGCTGAGGCGGGCAGGCCATTGGTGGCGCCATCAGCGAACCGCTCGGGCTCGGTGAGCCCGGTGACCGCAGAGCATGTTGCGCACGACCTCGGCTTAAAAATCGACCTCATCCTCGATGGCGGCCGCTGCCCCGTCGGCCTTGAATCGACGGTCGTCGAGTGCCTTGACGCGCCGCGTCTGCTGCGGCCAGGCGCGATTGCGCGGCCCGCTATCGAAGCCGCGCTTGGCCGTCTGCTTGCCGAACCGCAGAGGTCGGGTGCCCTGCGCTCGCCAGGCATGCTCCAATCCCATTATGCCCCGCGCGCCAAGGTGCGCCTCGAGGCGGTTACGCTTTTCAAAGGTGAGGCGGGCCTCGATTTCGGCGGAGTTTTTGCCGGGCACAAAAATGTGCTGGACCTATCACCGAGCGGAGATCTTGCCGAGGCGGCAGCCAATCTTTTTGCGTATCTCCGCGAACTCGACGCGCGCCGGCCAGCGTCGATTGCGGTTGCACCGGTCCCTTGTGAAGGTTTGGGCGAGGCGATCAACGACCGCCTGCGCCGCGCCGCCGCTCCGCGTCCGGAGGAACGAG
>JBPYDY010000268.1:0-7120 GCA_051986155.1 Methylocella sp. | reverse complement strand
CATTGCAAAACGGCAAAAAACCTGACCATTGTCCAAGTATGGGATGATGCGGCTATAATTCTACTCGGATCCGGCCATGGAACAAGCTCAGTCCGGCAGCCATGCCACGGTCGTCATTATTGGCGGCGGACAGGCGAGCGCCGAGGCCGCGACCTTATTGCGGCAAAACCGTTTTGCCGGTCGAATCATCCTTTTCGGCGAAGAGCCATATCTTCCCTATATGCGCCCGCCCTTATCGAAGGCCTTCCTCGCACGCCAAATCGGCAAGGACGGGCTCATCTATAAGTCCGCGGCTGCCTACGAGAAAGCGAACGTCGAATTGCGGCTCGGGGTTACGGCCGAAGAAATCGACCGGCGCGCCAAGAGCGTTAAACTGCGCGGGGGAGAGCTTGCTGGCTACGATAAGCTTGTGATCGCGTCCGGGGGACGCGCGCGCCTATTGCCCGTGCCGGGTGCTGATCTTAAAAATATTTTTTATCTGCGGACGATTGCGGATGTCGAAGCTTTGCAGCCGCAGATGGAGGCCGGCCGCCGCCTGGTTATTGTAGGGGCGGGCTACATCGGACTCGAAGCCGCTGCGGTTGCGGTCAAGCGCGGTCTTGCCGTATCCGTGCTCGAAAGCGCGCCTCGCGTGCTCGCGCGCGTCACCGCGCCCGTTCTTTCAAGCTTTTATGAGCGCATTCACCGGCAAGCCGGCGTTGACATTCGCACCGGCGTCACAGTGAGCGGCTTTTCAGCCAGGGGCGGAGATGGCGCCGTGGGAATGGTGGAATGCGCGGGCGGCGAATCCTTCGCCGCCGATTTCGTGCTGATCGGCATCGGTCTTGTACCGAATACGGAGCTTGCGGAGAAGGCCGGACTCGATGTGGACGATGGGATCGTGGTCGATGCGGCAGGCCGCAGCAGCGACCCCGATATCTATGCGATCGGCGACTGCGCAATGCACGCGCATCATGCCTTTCTTCGCAGAAAAATACGCCTGGAATCCGTTCCGAATGCACTCGAGCAGGCGCGCGCGGCAGCCGCGTCGATCACCTTGCGGCCCATTCCCGCAGCGCCCCCTCCATGGTTCTGGTCGGATCAATATGACCTGAAGTTGCAGATGGTCGGCCTTTCGGAGGGTTATGACGAGCTCGCGATCCGCGGCAGCATCGACTCATCTTCCTTCGTCGCATTTTATCTGAAGGACGGAGTCGTCGTTGCGGCCGACGCGGTCAACCGGCCCGGCGATTTCATGGCCGCTAAACGGATCACCGGCGAACGGATGAATATTGCCTGCGCGCGTCTTGCTGACGAATCGCTGCCGCTGAAAGCGCTGCTGCAGCCCGCGGCCGCTTAGGGAAATGGCTAACCGAAATATTCGCCTTCCTCGGCTAGCTTCGTTTTGAGACTTTGCACTGCCTCCTTGGCGAGTGGATCGAGACCTTCACCACCCTGGTCCAGATGCCGGACGATCTTTTCGCGCATTGCGGGCGTCCAGAAACGGGTGAGGTGGCCCGCAATCCCCGCGACCGCCTTGTCGTGCTTCTGGGCCGCAAAAAATTTGCCGATCTGATTTGCCATATAGACGAGTTTTTTGGGCGAAGCGGCGTCATGCGACATTGTGGTGGGCCCGGCCAATGATGCGATCTGGATGGGTGAAGACTTCGAAATCCTCGCCGCGCGCGACGGCGATAAGCGTGATGCCGCATTTTTCGGCGAGCCTGACGCCTGCGGCGGTCGGCGCAGAGACGGCGGCGAGGACCGACGCCCCAAGGCGCGCGGTTTTTTGAATGAGTTCGATCGAGACGCGGCTGGTCAAAAGCACGAGGCCATGCGCGGCCGCGATCCCGCCCCGCGCGAGAGCGCCAATGAGCTTGTCGAGCGCATTATGGCGGCCGACGTCCTCCCGCACGGCGATGAGGCCGCGCGCCGGGGTCCAAAAGCCCGCGGCATGAACGGTTCGGGTTTCGGCATTGAGTTTTTGTTCGGGCGGCAGCGATGCCATCGCCGCGACAATCGCTTCTGAGGTGAAACGGCTCGCGTTGGAAACATAAGGCGCGGGCCGCGTGGCTTCTTCGAGACTTTCGATGCCGCAAAGCCCGCAGCCCGTTGGCCCCGCCATGCTGCGGCGGCGGGCGGCATAGGTTTTTGCTCTCCCCTCTGAGAGCCACATCCGGATTTCTATGCCAAGCGGTGTCCCGATCACCTCGAGGTTTTCGATCTCGCTTTGGCTTTCGATCAGACCTTCGGTGAACGCAAAACCCGCGCCGAAATCCCCAAGATCGGCCGGCGTTGCCATCATCACGGCATGGGTCGTGCCATTGAAGGTGAAAGCAGTCGCCGTTTCTTCCGGGATCGTGCGCGCGGAAGCAGACATCTCGCCCCTCCGGCACGCGGCACAAGTGACGGTGAGCCCGGGCGGCGGCAACTTTTCGCCACCCAAGGTATCATCGCTCATTCTGCGGCTTCGACGGTCTCGACAATGCGGCGGCTCTGCTCAGCCTGTTCGCGATAGCGTTCCTGCCAATCGGTTGGCCCGTTGGATCGCGAAACCTGCACCGCGGTGACCTTATATTCGGGACAATTGGTTGCCCAATCGGAGAAGTCGGTCGTCACCACATTCGCCTGCGTGGAGGGGTGATGGAACGTCGTGTAGACCACGCCAGGTGCGACTCGGTCGGTCACCAGCGCACGAAGCGTCGTTTCGCCTGCGCGGCTTGCGACTCGCACCCAATCGCCGTCGCGAAGGCCGCGCTGCTCGGCGTCATGCGGATGGATTTCGAGCCGGTCCTCTTCGTGCCAGGCTACATTCGCGGTGCGGCGTGTCTGCGCCCCGACGTTGTAGTGGCTGAGGATACGCCCGGTCGTGAGCAGCAGCGGATAACGCGGACCGGCTTTTTCGTCGGTCGCCACATATTCGGTGATGACGAATTTGCCCTTGCCGCGCACGATGGTGCCGATGTGCATGACGGGGGTCCCTTCCGGGGCCTTTTCGTTGCAAGGCCATTGGACCGAGCCCACTTCGTCGAGCTTGGCGAAGGAAATGCCCGCAAAGCTTGGCGTTGTCGCGGCGATCTCGTCCAGGATTTCTCCGGCGTGGGCGTATTTCATTGGCATGCCCATAGCGTTAGCAAGCATCACCGTGATTTCCCAATCGGCATAGCCGTTTTTCGGGCTCATCACCTTGCGAACACGCTGCACCCTGCGCTCGGCGTTGGTGAAGGTTCCGTCCTTTTCGAGGAAGGTCGAGCCCGGCAAGAAGACGTGGGCGTAGTTTGCCGTCTCGTTGAGGAACAGGTCCTGGACGATCACGCATTCCATATTGGCAAGGCCAGCCGCAACATGATGCGTATCGGGATCGGATTGCAGAATATCTTCGCCCTCGATGTAAATGGCCTTAAAAGTGCCTTCGACCGCCGCATCGAGCATGTTGGGAATGCGCATGCCCGGCTCCTTGTCGAGCGTCACACCCCACAGTTTTTCAAACATCCCTCGGACGGAGTCATTCGAGATGTGCCGGTAGTCGGTAAGCTCATGCGGGAAGGAGCCCATGTCGCAGGCGCCCTGCACGTTGTTCTGTCCGCGCAGCGGGTTGACGCCAACGCCATTGCGGCCAAGATTTCCGGTTGCCATCGCGAGATTGGCGATTGCGAGGACCGTTGTCGATCCCTGGCTGTGCTCAGTGACGCCGAGCCCATAGTAGATCGCAGCATTGCCGCCGGTCGCATAAAGCCGCGCCGCCTTGCGGATCAAATCGGCGGGAACGCCCGAGACCTTTGCCACCGTCTCCGGGCTATTGCGATCGAGCGAGACATATTCTGCCCACTCCTGGAATTCTTCCCAGTCACAGCGTTCGCGGACAAAGGCTTCTTTGACCAGACCCTCGGTAACGATGACATGGGCGAGCGCGGTCAAGACCGCGACATTGGTGCCGGGTTGCAAAGGCAAATGATAATCGGCTTCGACATGCGGCGTGCGCACGAGGTCGATGCGGCGCGGATCGAGAACGATCAATCTCGCGCCCTCGCGCAGCCGCTTCTTCATCCGCGACGCAAAGACCGGATGCCCGTCGGTCGGATTGGCGCCGACGATCATGATGACATCAGCTTCTTCGACCGAATCGAAGTCCTGCGTGCCGGCCGAGGTGCCGAAGGCGGTCCCGAGACCGTAGCCGGTCGGCGAATGGCAAACCCGCGCGCATGTATCGACGTTGTTGTTGCCGAAACCCGCCCGGACGAGTTTCTGGATGAGATAGGTCTCTTCGTTGGTGCAACGCGAGGACGTGATGCCGCCAATCGAATTGCGGCCGTACTTCGCCTGAATGCGTTTGAACTCCGACGCGGCATAAGCAAGGGCTTCGTCCCAGGAAACCTCGCGCCAGGGATCCATGACCTTAGAACGGATCATGGGTTTCAAAATGCGGTCCCGGTGGGTCGCGTAACCATAGGCAAAGCGGCCCTTGACGCAGGAATGGCCGTGGTTCGCCTTGCCGTCCTTCCACGGCACCATGCGAACGAGCTCCTCGCCCCGCATCTCGGCCTTAAAACTGCAGCCGACCCCACAATAGGCGCAGGTTGTTACGCCCGAATGCTCCGCCTGGCCGATGTCGATCACCGACTTCTCGACGAGCGTGGCGGTCGGGCAGGCCTGCACGCAGGCGCCGCAGGACACGCATTCCGATTCGAAGAAGGGCTGCATTTGCCCCGCCGAAACCCGGCTTTCGAAGCCGCGCCCGTCGATCGTAAGGGCAAAGGTCCCCTGCACCTCCTCGCAGGCGCGGATGCAGCGGTTGCAAACGATGCATTTGGCCGGATCATAGCTGAAATAAGGGTTTGATTCGTCTTTCTTGTCGGAAAGGTGATTTGCTCCCGCGTAGCCGTAGCGCACGTCGCGCAAACCCACATTGCCGGCCTCGGTCTGCAATTCGCAATTCCCGTTGACGGCGCAGGTGAGACAATCGAGCGGATGATCGGAGATATAGAGCTCCATCACGCCTTTGCGGAGTGCCTTCAGCCTGTTCGTCTGGGTATGGACCACCATGCCCGGCGCAACGGGCGTGGTGCAGGAGGCGGGCGTTCCCGCGCGGCCCTCGATCTCGACGAGACAGAGACGGCAGGAGCCAAAAGCCTCGATCATGTCGGTCGCGCAGAGTTTTGGAATCTTCGTCCCAATTTCCATCGCAGCCCGCATGATGGAGGTGCCCTCGGGCACCTTGACCTCAATGCCGTCGATCGTGAGGCTCACGATCTTGTCCGACCGCGCGGCTGGTGTTCCAAAGTCGATCTCGGTGACCATTGACATGGCAGTTCTCTCCGTCATTCGGCGGCAGCTAAAGCGCGCGGCTGGAAATCTTCTCTGAAGTGGCGAACGGCGCTCATCACGGGGTAGGGCACAAACCCGCCGAGCGCGCATAGTGAACCAAATTTCATCGTGTTGCAAAGGTCTTCGAGGAGCGCCAAATTCTCCGCCGGTTTAACCCCTTCGAGGACGCGATCGATGACTTCCATGCCGCGAACCGAGCCAATCCGGCACGGTGTGCACTTGCCGCAGCTTTCAACCGCACAAAATTCCATCGCAAATCGCGCCATTTTGGCCATGTCGACCGTATCGTCGAAGACGACGACCCCTCCGTGGCCGATAAGCCCATCCTTGGCGGCGAAGGCCTCGTAATCATAAGGGACATCGAACATTGAAGGCGGGAAGTAGGCGCCGAGCGGGCCGCCGCATTGGACCGCCCGCACCGCGCGCCCCGAATAGCTGCCGCCGCCAACACCCTCGACAATTTCGCCGAGCGTGAGGCCAAAGGCCGTTTCGTAGAGACCGCCATAGCGCACGTTTCCGGCGATCTGGATCGGCATCGTGCCGCGCGAGCGGCCAAAGCCGAAATCGGCATAAAATTGGCCGCCGCGATCGAGGATCGTCGGCACGGCCACCAACGACAGAACATTGTTGATGATGGTCGGCTTGCCAAATAGGCCCTTATGGGCGGGAAGCGGCGGCTTTGCGCGCACGATTCCCCGCTTGCCCTCCAGGCTGTCGAGCAAGGAGGTTTCCTCGCCGCAGACATAGGCACCCGCGCCCATCCGCAGCTCAAGCTCGAAGGCATATCCGGAGCCGAGAATGTTTGAGCCAAGATAGCCGGCCTCGCGGGCGATGCTGATCGCCTCCGCAAAAGTCTTCCCGGCATGGGGATATTCCGACCGGCAATAAACATAGCCCTTGGCCGCGCCGATGCCGATGCCGCAAATCGTCATTCCCTCGATCAAGGCGAAAGGATCGCCTTCCATGATCATACGGTCGGCAAAAGTGCCGCTATCGCCCTCGTCGGCGTTGCAGACGACATATTTGCGGTCGGCCGCGGTGTCGGCGGCGGTCTTCCATTTGATGCCGGTCGGGAAACCGGCGCCGCCGCGCCCCCTCAGCCCCGATTTCGTCACCTCGGCGACGATTGCCTGCGGCCCGATCTCAATGGCGCGCTTGAGCCCCTTCCAGCCGTCTTGCGCGGCGTAGTCGGCGAGCGAAAGCGGATCGATGATGCCGCAGCGGGCAAAGGTCAGGCGGGTCTGGCCGGCAAGAAACCCATGTTCCTCCGGTTTTCCGATTCGCAGCGGATGCGCGCCGCCCGCCAGAAAACCGGCATCGAAGAGCGATGGGACATCCGCGGCCGAGGCTGGGCCGTAGCCGATGCGCCCTTGCGGCGTTTCGACCTCGACCAAGGGCTCCAAAAAAAATGCGCCGCGCGAGCCCGTGCGCACAATGTCGATAGTTTGCCCGCGCGCTTTGGCTTCGGCCGCGATTTTTGCCGCGAGTTTGTTGGCGCCCAGCGCTAGCGCGGCGGCATCCTTCGGGACGAAAATCCGGGTCATCGGGTAGGCGCCTCTTCCAGCGCCTCGGCGATCTTGCTTTCGTTGAGGCGCCCAAGCGGCTCGCCATCGAGAAGCGCGGTCGGCGAGCTCGCGCAGAGGCCGAGGCAGTAAACCGGCTCGACGGTCAAGGCGCCGTCTTTTGTCGTGCCCTTCCAGGCAAGGCCAAGCTTGTTTAGGATCTTAGCGGCCAGCTCTTCGCTTCCCATGCTCTGGCAGGCTTCGCCGCGGCAAAGCTGCAGGAGATGCGATCCGCAAGGCTCGCTGCGAAAATC
>JBPYDY010000267.1:0-9718 GCA_051986155.1 Methylocella sp. | reverse complement strand
TGCTATGTAACAGACTTGATCGACGCGCTCGACCGGCTCATGAATTCGCCAACTGAGATCGCCGGGCCGATCAACATTGGCAATCCTCGTGCCTTTTCGATCCGAGAACTTGCGGAGAACATCCTCGTGATCACTGGCTCGAAATCGAAACTCGTCAGAAGGCCATTGCCTGACGACGACCCGAAACAACGCCAGCCGGACATTACTCTTGCCGGAAAGCTGCTGGGTTGGCGTCCCACGGTGGAACTCGCCGAGGGATTGCAATCCACGATCGCCTATTTCGACACGTTGTTGCGCGAGCACGGGAAAAGCGCCGCCGAAGTTATGAAGCTTCCCCGCGCGGCAACACGCTAATGAGATAGGCAGGCGCGCCAACTCGGTTCAGTTGCGCTTGCCCTCTTTGCGGTTGGCCCAAACTCTTGCCCAGGCCTTAATGATCACACTGGGAGCGGCTCTTATCCGCTTCAACAAAACGATAAAGTAAAAATATCCGAGCGCAGAATAAAGCGCGGAAGCCTCCGTCACGACCTTGCCCACAAGATAAGTGCGGCAGCCCGGCACAGCCGAGGGAAGACGGGGCCAGGAATCGTCCAAGGCCTTCAGCGCAGTGATAAAATGACCCGGGGTCGGCATCTTCGGGACAAACAACCGTGCGTTCTTAATCAGATGATCCATGATCATCCTGCGCCCTGTTTGGTTATGGTCCGATGGGCCTTGCCGGTCATAGCTTATGACCCCATTGAGATGAGGGTGCTTGGAAAACACGTTCAATCCATGGAGCCGGTAGACGCCAAGCGGGCGGTCGATGATGACGCTTCCCGTCACGACATTGACGGCCCGCAGGAGGTAGGAATCGGTGCAGCTGCGCAGCGATGCCAGATTCTCGTTGTCCATAACGAGCTGAAGCGCATCACGGCGAAAGCAATTCCCCGTCGTCGGGGCCCACATCCAGTTGCCTGAGTGGCCCGGCTCGACAAGATAGACCTGCGTCTCAATCGAGCCGCCGGGAGCCGGCAGCGTCCAGATTTGCGGCGCGGCTGTGTCGACCCGCCGCAAAAGGTTGGGCCTTTGTCCCTGGCCAGAGCGGATGTAATCGCTCATATAGGCAATCGTGCCGACCGCTAGTCTTGGTCCTGCGGCCTGAAGCATATCCGATGAGGAGAAACCAACAGGCACACGAAGCGACAAATGGACAAATACATGGGTCAGCGTAAAGGAGTGTAGCAAATAGTCGTCGGCATCGGCGAAGACGACGAATTCCCCTGAGCTCGCCGCAAAACCTTCTTGCACGGCGAGGCTCTGCCCGCCATTCTCTTTCCGGCGCAATATTTTGGTGCGAGGATAATGACTCTCGATTTCCAGGAGGGCGTCTGCGCTCTCATCGGTCGATGCATTGTCGACGATGATGCACTCTATGTTTGGATAGCTTTGCCGGGCGACAGAGTCGAACATCTCCCGCAAATAGCGGCCATAGTTATAGTTGACGATGACGATGCTGACGAGGGGGAGGCGCGAATGCTGAAGAGTTTCGCAGCTCTTTGCCCCATATTGACTTGCTGGTTTATCGTCCATCACGCGCTTCTTTTCCACAAGTGGACGCTAAGAGTATACCGCAGAATTCAAACCGGAGCGGAATAGAATGACCTGAACCGATCTATTATTTACATAGGGGAAACGGTTCGGGGCAAAGCACGCGTCTGGCCCGCTGCTGCCGGCGCCGAATCCGCATGCATGCGCCTCTGGCATCTTTGTGCGATCCCTCGTCAATCTCCGAATCACCTCACCAGCACATTTTTAAACTGCCAAGGATCCTCAGCGTCGACGTCCTCGGGAAAGAGCACTGCGCGGCCTTCAAGCGGGGTCCAATCGGTGTATTTCCCGATCACCGGGCCGAGGTAGGGGCGCTGCACATCAAGACAGCGGCGAAAGTCGAGTTCGTCGGCCTCGACAATTCCAGCCTGCGGATTTTCCAGCGCCCAAACCATTCCCGCAAGCACGGCGGAGGTGACCTGAAGCCCGGTCGCATTCTGATAGGGCGCAAGCCGCCGCGTTTCCTCGATCGAAAGCTGAGAACCATACCAATAAGCGTTTTTCGCGTGCCCATAAAGTAGAACGCCTAGCTCGTCTATCCCATCAACAATTTCGTTCTCATCCAAAATATGGGCCTTTTCTTGCTGCCGCCATTGCGCCCCGGCCATCTCGTCGAGCGACAGCACGGCGTCATCCGCAGGGCGGTAGGCGTAGTGACAGGTCGGCCGGTAAACAACTTCCCCATTTTCTCGCAATGTTAGAAAGTCCGCAATGGAGATCGACTCATTATGGGTGATGAGAAAGCCATGCTGCGCCTTTGCCGTTGGAGTCCATGAGCGCACTCGCGTGCCGGCGCCGGGGCGCAAAAGATAGATCGCGCAATCCGGCCCAAAACTGTGCCGCTTTCCCTCCGCGGGCATGTGCTTTTCATGGGTTCCCCAGCCGAGCTCGGCAGGCTGCAGGCCTTCCGAAACAAAACCTTCGACCGACCAGGTGTTGACGAATACCCCCCGCGGTTTCGGCGATGCTGCCCGCTGCGTGTCGCATTCGGCGATATGGATGCCTTTGATACCGGCGCGCTGCGCGAGCCGCGCCCAGTCCACGCGCATTGCGGGCTCGTTATAGCTCATGCCGCAGTCGGTCGCGACATTGACCAGCGCCTGCTTGACGAACCAGGAGACCATGCCAGGATTGGCACCGCAGCAGGAGATCGCCGTGGGCCCTTGGCCGAGCGCGCGGCGCAGATCGAGGATCTCCTCGCGCAGGGCATAGTTGGAGCGCTGAGAAGCGGTCAGCCGCGGGTCGGTGTAAAATCCCGGCCAAGGCTCGGCGACCGTATCGATGTAAAGTGCGCCAATTTCGTGGCAAAGCCGCATGACCGCGGCCGACGAGACCTCGACGGACAAATTGACGACAAACGCCTGGCCGCCGCCATTTGCGAGTAGCGGTTTCAGAAACTCGACGAAATTGTCTCGCGTCAGGGCCTTTTTTATAAATGTGATGCCGCGCTCATCGAGAAGATGGCGGTCCTTGTCGTCGGGATCGATGACCGTGAAGCGCGACTTATCGTATTTGAAATGTCGCTCAATGAGCGGCAGCGTGCCCTTTCCGATCGAACCAAAGCCGATCATCACGATCGGACCCGTAATCGAGCCATAGACGGGCCATTGCGGCATTTATTTCTCCAATCTGGAAAAACGGAGCGAGCAGAGTTCTGCGGTATAGGAACAAGCCGAAAGCTTCAAGCCAGCCGCGTTAGGCTCATGCCGCGCGGCGAAATTTGATCGCACAATGGCGAGCTGAGAAATCAACCGCTCCCGCAACAAGCCCTCTTGCGCCTTTCAGCGAACCACGTGCGAGTTCGAGCCCCAGAAAACGCTCCTCGTCGACCCGGCCGGGAAGAGTGAGGCCAAGCGTGTGGCGGCGGGAAAAGCCAAAGGGCTCGTAATAGGCGGGATCGCCGACCAGCAATATGGCCCTATGTCCGGCGTCTGCCGCCCGGCGAAGCGCCTTCTCCACGAGGGCGCGGCCAATGCCTTGTCCCCGCCTGGTTTTGGCAACCGCGAGCGGGCCAAGCAGCAGGGCAGGCACGCCGCCCGCCCTTATATGCCACAGCCGCAATGTGCCGATGAGGCCGTGCGAATCTTTTGCTGCAAAGGCGAGGCCCCCTGCAGGCTTCCGGCCGGCGCGCAGGTGCTCCACCGTCTTATCGAAACGCGACGCTCCAAAGGCTTCGTCGAGCAAGCGCTCGCGCGCCCAGGAATCGGACGGCGATTCTAAGCCAATTGTGACATTCCGGGTAACTGCATCGCTAGCCCATGAAACAGGAGCGCGAGATTCAAAATTCGAGATCAAGGCCATCTGAGCCTCCGCCGGCCGCAGCCAGGATTGCACGAGACGACCCGCGCGCCGCGCGCAGGCCAAAGAGCCTGCACCGGCCGTCCGGGACGAATTTTTGGGATGAGCGCGGGGGCATTTTCCCTCCACGCGAGTATGAAACCGCGAAAACTCAGATCACATAGGATTTGAGTGGCGGGATGCCGTTGAACCCGATCGTCGAATAGGTCGCCGTATAGGCGCCGGTCCCCTCGATCAGCACCTTCGAGCCGATCTCGAGGCTGACCGGAAGCATATAAGGCTCCTTCTCGTAAAGCACGTCGACCGAGTCACAGCTTGGCCCGGCGAGCACGCAAGGCTCTGTGGTATCGCCATCATATGCGGTCTTGATCGGATAGCGGATCATCTCGTCCATCGTTTCGGCAAGACCGTTGAACTTGCCGATATCGAGATAGACCCACTTCACCCTGTCGGCGGCCGATTTCCGGGCGATCAGTACGACTTCCGCCTCGATCACGCCGGCATTGCCGACGAGGCCGCGTCCGGGCTCGATAATCGTTTCCGGGATATGGTTACCGAAATGGCGGCGCAGCGAATTGAAAATCGCCTGGGCATAGTTCTTAACCGCCGGAACTTTTCGCAAATATCTCGCCGGGAAGCCACCGCCGAGGTTGACCATCTGCAGATTGATCCCGCGCTCGGCCAAGTCGCGAAAAATCTCTGCCGCGACTTTCAAAGCCCCATCCCACATCCGTGGATTGCGCTGCTGCGATCCGACATGAAACGACAGGCCCGTGGCGATGAGGCCCAGCCTATGCGCATGTTCGAGCACCCGCGAGGCGAGCTCGGCCGCGCAGCCAAACTTGCGCGAGAGCGGCCATTCGGCGCCGGTGCTGTCGCACAAAATACGGCAAAAAACTTTCGCGCCCGGCGCCGCACGCGCGACCTTTTCAACCTCGGCCTCGCAATCGACGGCAAAAAGGCGCACGCCAAGCTCGAAGGCGCGCTTAATGTCGCGTTCCTTCTTGATCGTATTGCCAAAGCTGATCTTGTCCGTACCAGCACCGGCAGCGAGGACCTGCTCGATCTCGGCGACCGAGGCGGTATCGAAACAGGACCCAAGCTCCGCCAGCAGCTTCAGGATTTTTGGGTCAGGATTGGCCTTGACCGCGTAGAACACGCGCGTGTCCGGCAGCGCCCTGGCAAAGGCCGCATAATTGTCGCGCACGACTTCGAGGTCGAGCACAAGGCACGGCCCATCCTCGCGGCGGTTGCGCAAAAACTCCAAAATTCGTTCGGTCATCGCGGCATCCCTTCGAAGGGCGCGGAACTCGCGCCGGAAAGAAAAAGCTTCGGGTGAATGGCGACGCCGCTGCCGCGCCCGCGCTGTGGAAACGCGGCCGCTCAAGCCGACCTGCCATCCGCGACCGCCCCGCCCGCCAAGGAAAATCCTCGTGGACATGCGCGGTCTGATGCTGCGCCGATACGGACATGCGCACTTGGATGAGGCGGATTGCGCCCTCCAAAGTGTTCATGGCCTTCGTTTGGATTGGGAGAATTCCCAGTCCGCACGCCCGGCAAGAAAGACTAGCCTCTTCGGTAAGCCAGCTTTGGAGGCTGGCAGAGACGAAAAAGCCCGGTCCGTCGTTGCTTTAAGTCGCGTCCCCCGTTTGGCGGGGTTCGCCGGTTCGCCTCCGGCTGCCGGTCCTTTTGCGGCGGTTAACCGGCCTCTTGTCCGGATCCCCGCCAACCGGCACACGACCACAGGCACGTGCGAAATTGGGCAAGAAGAGAGATATGCGATTCGCCGCCCATTACAAGCGTTTTTTTCACAAAATCGCCAATGTGCCCGGCGCGAATGGTTAAAATCTACATAAGAACGGCGAGTGCGATGACCGGAGAAATCTATGGCGCTGCGGGCAAGGCACAGGGCGTTTGTACCGCTTTCCGGACGGAAGCAAAGATAGCCCGCTTCTTGCCGCCATCCATGGAACGGGTTAACCCCTTCGTCCGCGTCTCTCCGATTATCCGGTGCGACTTCCTCTTGCCATGAGCCCATGACCGACCTTCCTCGCCGCACGCTCATCAGATTTCTCGTTCTTGCTGCGGCTCTGCCCTATGCGGCGGCCGATGCTTTGCCCGAGCCCGCAAAGCCTGCCCTCGCGCCGCAGGCGCCGCCCACCAAATTCGGATTCGAGAACGTCGTGCGGCTCGCGCGCGAGCTTGCCGCGGCGAATTTCGACCAGGCCGCACCCGCTCTTCCCGAGGCGCTGGATAACCTCGACTTCGATTCCTGGCGCGACATAAGGTTTCGTCCGGACAAGGCGCTGCTGGCAACGAACGGAAGCCAATTCAGGCTGCAATTGTTCCACCTCGGGCACATCTACCGCCGGCCGGTGATCGTCAACACGATCCGCGACGGCATTCCGGCGCCCATTCCATACACCGCAAATCTCTTCGATTACGGCCGTACCAAGATCGATAAACCTTTGCCGATCAACCTCGGCTTTGCGGGATTTCGTCTGCACTATCCCCTGAACAGCCCAAAAATATACGATGAGGTCATTGCCTTTTTGGGCGCGAGCTATTTTCGCTTTCTTGGGCGCGGCCAGCGCTATGGATTATCGGCGCGCGGGCTTGCGGTCGAGGCGGGCACCCCGAACGAGGAGTTCCCATTTTTTCGGGAGTTCTGGATCGAAAGCCCGGGGTCCGGGGCCGACCGGATCACCATCTATGCGCTTCTTGACGGCCAATCGGCTACCGGTGCCTATCGTTTCGATCTTTATGCAGGGATCGAGAGCGCGATTGAGACATCGGTTGTCCTCGTTCCCCGAAGAGCCAATGTCAAATTTGGCCTGGCGCCTTTAACCTCGATGTTTTTTATCGGCGAGAATGATCACCGTTTCGATGACGACTTTCGCCCGGAACTTCACGATTCGGACGGCCTTTTGATTCATTCAGGAACCGGCGAATGGATCTGGCGTCCTCTGCACAATCCGGAAAAGCCGGAACTCTCAACCTTTCTCGACCATGACGTTCGCGGCTTCGGCCTGTTGCAGCGCGACCGCGACTTCTTCCACTATCAGGATCTCGACCTTGCCTATGAGACGAGGCCGAGCTATTTCGTCGAGCCGAGAGGGAATTGGGGCGACGGCGCCGTGGAGCTCGTCGAGTTCCTCACAGAACGCGAGACCAACGATAACATTGTCGCCTCCTATGTGCCGAAGGTTAGCCCTGAACCGCAAAAGCCTTTCAACTACGCCTACCGACTCATCGCCACGCTTAACCCGGCCGAGCTGTCCCCCAATGGGCGGACATTAAACACCTATCAGACGGCGGCGGCGGCGCGCGGCTCGGTCGAGCCGCCAATTCCCGGCTCGCGCCGGTTCATCATCGACTTCACCGGCGGCGATCTCGCCTTTTACGTCGACGACCCGCAGCTCGTCGAAGTCGTGCCGACAACAAGCCAAGGCAAGATCATCCGCTCGTTCATCGTTCCCAATCCTCACATCAAGGGGTTTCGCGCGGTCATCGACGTTCAGCTCGAACCTGGGCAATCGACCGATATGCGCGCCTTCTTGCGCACCGGTTCGCGCGCGCTCACAGAAACCTGGACCTTTCCCTGGCGGGCCAAGTGAGCGCTCGGCTGGCCCCCAATCAACGCAAAGGCGCCTCGATTTATGGCTCGCGCGATGGTTAAGCCGGCCGCATCGTTTCAGCGGAATATGATGACGGACATTCTCTCGGCCATCGACGCAGTCCCGTGCCGGCTGATCGCAGGGCTTGTGATCGGCGCCATCCTCGGCAGTTTTGCAACGATGCTGAGCTACCGGCTACCCCACCGCCTTTCGATCATTTGGCCCGGATCGCATTGCCCAGTCTGCAAAACGCGGCTTCGGCCGCACGACCTCGTGCCCTTGGTATCCTTCGCCGCACAGCGCGGCAAGTGCCGCTATTGTGGCATCTTTATCGGCTGGCGCTACTTCGTGACCGAAACCGTGATGGCGCTCTCGGGGGCGGCGGCCTTCGTCATCCTCGGCTTCACGCTTTGGCTTCTGATTGCGCTGGCTATGATCCTGGCCGGGGTCACTCTCACCGCAGTCCTCTTGGAATGCGCTCACGCCTAGCAGCCATCACGCATCGCCTCGTCGAGCCGCGTTTCGAGGACATGCGGCCGCAACAGCACGAGCGCGCCGCGCGTTTTCTCGACCAGCCCTTCGTCGGCCATTGCCGACAGTTCACGTGTCACCTGCTCGCGCCGGCAGCCAATCCGCGCGGCGAGAACGTGATGCAAAGGAGGCGGGGTTATGGTGCGTTGCTCCGGCCTTCCTTGCCGGGGGCGCGCCATGCGCAACACCTCGGAATAGAGTCGGTGCTTGAGATCGAAGATCGAATGTTCTGTCAGCCGCGCATTGAGCTCGCGCACACGGCCGGTTAACAGTCTGAGGACTCGCTCACAGATCGTTTGCGATGAAAAGATCATTGCCCTGAAGACGTTTGTCGGCATGATACAAACTTCGGAGTTGGTCAGGGCGGTCACATTGGCCGAGCGTTTCGCGCCATCGATGGCCGCCATTTCCCCGAAGAATTGGCCGGCTTTAATTTCGCCCAAAATGATCTCTTTGCCGGCGGCGGTGCGGATCAGCACCCTGACTTCGCCAGAAATAATAAAATAGACATCCGAGGACTCGTCTTCGTAATCGACAACGATTTCCTCGCCGTTGTAGTGCCGCCATGTGCAGCGCCGGTCGAATTGCGAGAAATCGAGATCGGCCGTGTCCTTGAAAAAGGGAACTTGGGCAAGGGTATGCATGGCCGCCTGTTCGTGCAAAAATTCCAAATGCCGTTTGCGAGACCTTGCGTAGACCTTTTAACAAACGGTAGATCACAGCGTGTCAGGGCTGGCCGTCACGCAAACGAAACGTTGCACTCCAGGAGCCGCACGGCATCCGGGATCGCTTCGGCGTCCCGCTTATGGAGCGGCCGGAACAGCTTTAACGGGATTTGACAAATAAAATCAACTTTCCAATTCGTGCCTGTGGCCCCCGATTAACAGCGATCGCGTTGGGCTGACTCGAGCGCTGCGTTCGTGGCTTTCCTCCGAGCAACGGGCGAAAGCTTGCGTTTCGCACATTGTGGCCGGCCAGGGATAGGAGACGGCGGGCAGGCCAGATGACGATTCGGCACTACGGGCGCGCCGCGATTGCACCGCGCCCGCAGGCCAAAATTTTTGCGTGCTGAAACGACCTTCTATTTACTCGAACGCAGATAGGAATGGCGTGCGCAGGCGCACATGGCGGCAGCCTAAAAGCAACGGTGGCTGCACGATTGCAGCAAATGCCCGGGGCCGGACATGGGGCCTCGCTTTGCCGTGGCGCCGCAACGACAGTTATGCTACGCCCGGGGTGCTCACACGAAGTTGAAATTCGCGAGACGATGTTAACCGCGGGCCCGTATAAGAGCGTCGATCTTCCGGGCGTCAATTTCTACAGCCCAATAGGCGTTGCGAGCGGCCTTGGTTCGGCGGGCCGCGGATATCTGGCTGCCCTGCAGGCCGCCGGGGTTCCTGTTTCCCTCGTGCCTATTCACGAGTTGTTTGTCCACCAGTCGAGCGTGGGGAGCGCAGAGCGCCGGCAGCGGCCACGTTACCCAATCTCGATCGTTCGGCTCTACGCCGCTTCGTCAAGGCTTGGCGTGATTTTGGCTTGATCATCGCGATGCGCGTGGCCTACTCCAAGATTCGGGGCGGGCTGTGCCGCGCTTTGGCGCTGCCCGACCCCCCGGTCTACTCCAGGCACCGGGACGTGAGCGTTCTTCTCAGCACGTCCGAGCAAGACGCTGCCACCTTGCA
>JBPYDY010000266.1:0-3690 GCA_051986155.1 Methylocella sp. | reverse complement strand
TCACACAGGCGCCGCCGACGACGTCGCGCCGCTCCAGCACATGCACCCGCAGTCCCGCCATTCCGAGATAGGCGGCACAGGTCAGCCCGTTGTGACCGGCACCAATAATGATGGCATCGACGTCCGGCATCGCATTGCCGCTCGCATCATGCGTGCCCATGCCTGCAGCCGGGCGGAGAAGTGCCCTATGGCATGCCAAAAAGCTCAGCGGAAGCTTGGGGAAACGCAAGCCAGCTTGGGTCTCAAATGCTCCTTCATTATTCGCTCGCTTAACGGTCGTGGCGCAATTTTTCGGAGGGCCCGTTGCGGAGCGGGCGGATTGGTGAAGTCGACGCCATTAGCCCTAAGAAGGCGAAATGGCGAAGATGCCGCTGGGCATCGGTGGTTCGTGCCGATCCCCTGTCCCCCGGGAATGGTCGATAGCCAGCCCCGAACCGGCACCGGGGCGGGGCCTTGCCAAATCGAAACGAACCTTTTCGCATGCCGAAAGCCATTCGAAAAACCGAAGAGAAACAATGGGCCGCTTGCCGCAAGGATGAGCGGCCGGTCTGGTTCGCAGCGAGCACGGTCGAACCTTTGCTTTGTTGCTCATTCAAGCCCAGTGGGATCGCGGCTTGGTCATTTGCTCTTAAGCCAATAAAGAGCCGGCGCTGCTTATCGGTGCCGGCATGGGTCAGCGCGGGCGAGGTCAGACTGCGCCTCTTCCACGAGGTGCAGTGCAGAAATACCGAATGCGGAATTGGGTTCGTTCTGCCGATTGCAACCCTTGATTGCATCGATCCATATGGTTCGCGCGATTAGCTGAAGGACAGCTCGGTCGCGGCGTGCGGTGGCGCGCCGCTCATAGCGATCGATGGTCGCCAAGGCCGCTAGCGAAGTGCGCATTGTGTCCCTTAGCTGGCCCGGTCCTGGTGAAAGCAGCGGGGGCGCCGGCGGCTCAGGCAAGCCTTCAGACAACCGCTCGCTGGCTCCAGAGATGGCGACAACTGGCGCCTCAGCGGTTTGCGAGGCGGCCGCGATTTGCCCGATCGACGTCATCAGAGAGTTCATGGTGGCGGCCTTGATCCGCCGGATGTGGGCGATGTCGAGTTCGGCTTTCGCCGCTAGGCGGCCAAATTCCAGAATCTCGGTATCGGTCGCGGCATCGCGCCAACCGGTCGCGGCACCGATGATTGCGAGCGCCACCGTTTCGATCTGGACAGCACATTTGCCGGAATGCCCGACGCCGGCGGCCAGACCGTGACGATAAGCGTTACCGCTTGCGCGTTTTTTACCGGCGTCCGAGCGTGGGCCGGTACTCTTCTGCGCATTGCGGCGGTTGGCGGCGATTTGCTGTTCGTTGGCCACCTTTTTAGGCCGAGTCTTTGTTCTTTTTGGAAGCGCCGTCAAGTTTAACAACTTGGCCGCTAGACGGTTGGTGGCGTCGCGTTTTCTTTTGGCCGCCGGTGCGCGGAAGTTCGACCACCTTGCTCTCAACCAGCTGATGAGTCGCCTTGCGCAGAATGGCTCCCAATTCGCTGCGATACTGAGCGATGCGTACCAGCGCCTTGTCGCGGCGCGTTTCCAGCGACGCGATCCAGTTTTCAATCAATTCGAGCTCGTAGGATGAGTCTTTGATGGCTTTGGCGATAATGACGGAGCTATCGAGTTTATGAGCGGCGAGCCCGGTCTCGATCTTTTTGGCAAGCTCTGGCTTAGAGATCCAGTCGCGCGCCACATCTGGTCCGGTGCGCATCAGATCGTTAAGAATACGTGCCGACGCCGGATGAAATGCCAAGTTGGTGACGCCGGCTTTGCAGCGCTTCAACCGCAGGATCTGCCAGACGAGGTCGGCGAATTCCTCGATGTACATTTCCTCGATGATCCCGACCGGCTTGGTCTCTTTATAAAGTGCTTGACGAATCCGGTGGAATTCCTCGTCGGATTCGGTGATCAGCAACGGCACCAGTGGAATGATGCCTGAACCTGGGGGACTATTGTTGGCCATAGGTAGCTACTCCTGTACTCTTCGACTTGATACTGAACGGGCCATTGAGCGCGCTCGAACGGCGCGGCTCAGGACGGCGGGATAAGCGACCGCGATCGATACCTCCCGCGGGCGAGGAGCGCTCGACAGGGCCGGCATAACGTCGGCCGCCCTGAGGCAGACGGCATGAACACCACGGCCGCCACTGCGAGGTGGCCGAATGAAGAAGGTTGCGTTCGTGTTCGCCGATCGGATGGTCTTCACGAGCGGCGCGAATAGGCGCCTGTCAAGACAGGCCCACGAGATTCCAAGCGCGTTTCTCGTGTCGCCGTCATTGCGGTGGGTATTACGTCGTGAAAATTCGCGGGGCGGCTCGGCGCGCTTGCGGCCCGAACGCAAGGTGGTGGACCGAGACCGCTTAGACATACCGCTTCCCCATACTAATAGAGTGCGGTTATTACTTTAACTACTACACCTAGAATGAATCAGCAAGTGCCTACAAGGCACCTGGTAGGCTGAGTTCGAAATCAGCGATCTCTCCCTCGCGAGCGCAACCGACCGAGGCCATCCCCAACACACGCGGCTGCCCGACTTTGTAGGAAAGTCTTTAGCCCTTTCTTGATTGCCGTTTTCGTAGCCTCACCCCCGGGCCCCCGCCGTTTTCATCGATGAACTCGACGCCCGCGGATTCAAGGGCCCGCCGAATCGCCAGGTCATTGGCGACGGTAAGAGAGGTTTCCCACGCGACCTCGGCTCGCCTGATCGTGTTCACGCCTACAGACGAGTTTTGTGCCAATTCAACCGCGCTCCAATTCATCAGAGCCCGAGCCGCGCGAATCTGGGCGCCCGATAGCGGTATCGTTTTCATATTGACTTTACACCCATATGGGGTAGATTTACCCATATGGGCGCAAACCCACCCCCTGAAAAAGCAGATTAACAAAGAGGAACACCGTAATGAATTCTGTCCTGTTGAAAAGCTCGGACCTCCGCCACTTCGTCGGCGGCTCTGACGCCCGGATCATCATGGGCGATGATGAGGAGGCGGTGTTCCGGCTGTGGCGGGAAAAGCGCGGCGAGGTCGAGCCAAAGGATTTGTCTGGCAATCTGGTGGTGCAGCTCGGGGCGGTGACCGAGGATCTCAATCGGCGCTGGTACGAGGCTAATACCGGGCAGACAATTACCGATGTCCAGAAGCATGTCCAGCATCCCATCCTGCGCTGGATGGCAGCCACGCTCGATGGCCTCGTCCAGGGCACCGAGGCCGTGTTCGAGGCCAAATTCATGCTGCCCTGGTCATTCTCAGAAGAAGCAGCGGTCGAGAAATACATGCCGCAGCTGCAGCACAACATGTGGGTGGTCACGGCCAGGTCGGCGGTGCTCTCAGTGATCACCGGCGGCGGCAAGTGGGTGGAAATCTTGGCCCACGCCGATCCGCTCTATCAGCATTTGATCGTGACGGCCGAGCGCAAATTCTGGCGCTCTGTCGAAAGCGGCGAGCCCCCTGCCCTTTTCGGGGTCGATCCGCCGAGGCCGCGCGTTGAGGCAGTCCGCGTCGTCGACATGACATCCTCCAACGCCTGGGCAGAGTTTGCCGCGGTTTTTGCCAGGACCCGCGAAGCCCATCAGGAGCATGAGCGCTCTAAGGCAGAACTCAGGGGCCTTATGCCGGAGGACGCCCGACAAGCGTTCGGCCATGGCATCCGAGCCAAGCGTTCAAAATC
>JBPYDY010000265.1:0-8875 GCA_051986155.1 Methylocella sp. | reverse complement strand
ACCGTCAGCACGGGATCGAGCAACATATAGGCGGCGGACCTATTGACGCGCCGCAAATGGAGATCAAGATCGGGCGTCACGCCGTCGAACGCCCGCGCACCGTCAAAAACCATCGACCCCAGCCAGGCACCATGCGTGCGCGGCCCCAAAATTGGCTCATTGCCCTCCCGCCAGGAACCGTCGAAGAAGGTCCAAGTTTGCGAGACGGTGCGGCGCAGGGCGGCGGTGACGGTCATGCCATCCTCGGTGAAGGCCGTTCCATGAACCTGCAGCGAGCGTCAGCGCGCGAGGCAACTAGCTCACTCCCGGTCAGAGATTCGTTCGTACGGATAATGTTCATCTTCTTTATCTAGGCCCTAAAACGGTGCCGGCAATAGAGCGGGCGACTTTGCTCGCTTAAACATTAAGCGCCTCCCGAACCGTTGCGGGCCAAAGCGACGTATCGAGACCATGGATCGCAAACAGCGCGACCGCGAGACGATCTGTGCCAAAGGCCGCGCAGCCCGTATGGGCAATATTGCCAGTCGCATCGCTAATTCCCCACGTCTTGCCAAAATAGTCGCGATGATAATTAAAACTCATGCAAGCTGTCGGCTGTTCGTTCGAACGCACCGGGATCAAAAGCTCGTATTTGAGCGCTTGGTCGATCTGATTGGCCGCCAGCAATTGTCCCGTTCGCCCGAAGAAAGGATCGCTCGCAAAATCGATCCGATGTGGCAGGCGAAGCTCATCTGCTATTCCCTTGGCCCGCTCGATCCAATCTTGCCTGAAGCCGATGACCTGATCCGGTGTTCCGATACGGACGTACTCGCGCATCCGGAAGGACTGCATTCGGTCGACATGCCGCGACGGTTCATGGCGAAAGCACTCCGCAGCGACGTCGAAGACATGGCCCGTAGCAGGCGCCCGGCCGCGCGAGGCCGCAATAGGATAGACGGGGTAGCAGGCGGCTGGAAGCAGAACGAGATCCGCGGACGTCGCCTCGCTCGTCCAATCGCCGCCCTTTTTGGCACGATCGACAGCCGCCAGAATATCCCGTTCCTCGCCGTGCAGACAACACACGCAACCGAGCAGCTGCGGAAAGCTGTTGAGATAACCCGAGGTCTCGATTTGACTGCGGCTCATCAGGGGCGGAAAGCGGTATACTTCTGCCTCTTGCGGGCGCTGCCGCGTCAGCAGCCGTTGCAAGCCGTCGATGACGCGCTCGTAGCGCCCGGTGCGGGCAAGGACGCCATCAACTCCCATCGGCCAAAACAGTGACCGAAGAATTGAAGTTTCCTTGTCGTCGGCATTTAATGGCTCTTTAATTGCGATACTCATGTCACCCGGCCTCCAATTTTGACTTCATATAACCGAGTTCATCCTCGCCCTAACCGCTCCGGCACACCGGAAACGAGAGCCGCCGGGGCGACGTTGGTGAGAATGCGATTATTGTTGATCATGATGGACGACGACAGGATGTCCCTTAAGGAACGGCCGATCGAAAATTCGCTATCGTTGCGGTAGCCGGCGATTCCGCAAGCATTGAAGGCATGCATGACGGTTGAGATAGATAATTCGGACGCGCTGACCTTGAGGAGATTGAGCGATGTCTGAAACCCGGCATCCTCAAGCGCATCGGCATCGCCGGCGCGGCGGACAAAATCGGCGAGCGCTGAGTCAAGGAGATTGTGCAGAGTCATTAACGAAAGCGACCCCTGGGTTGCGAAGGGCGCGCCGGGCGGCAGCGTTCCCTTTGCCGCGCGGGCAACCTTTCTAACGAACATCTGCGCGCGTTCCACCGCACCGGCGGCAACGCCCGCCCAGCACGCGCCCCAAAGCAGATGCGTCACCGGCACCATCGTGTGGCGGTGAATGCGCTCGTAGGGCTCGCTCAGCACCTGCTCGCGGTCTGCCGAAGCTTCGAGTTGAAACCCCTCGCTGCAAGTTCCGCGCATGCCGAGCGCGTCCCAAGTCTGGGTGCCCTCTAGCCGGTAGTCGCACTTAAAGAATAAGGCCAACACTTGGTCGGTCGGAAGAGAATCGTCGGACTTGCGAGCCGTCGATATGATCGCGTCCGCGTCCTTGCCGTAGGAAATGACCGTCGCCGCGCGGCTAAGGGAAATGCGGTCGCCGCTCCAGACGATTGGCGACGCGCTCTGGCGCAAATTCGCCCCACTCTGGCCTTCGGTCGTCGAGGATGCGATCAGTATCTGCTCTTTGCCAATTTTACGCAGATAGCTTTCAAACTTCGCGTTCTTATTGGCGTGACGGAGAAGGCACGCGATACTTGCCTGATGCATGGCAAATATCATCGCAGTTGACGAACAGGCGCGCCCGAGGGAATAGCAAATCTGCGCGATATCGGGGATAGACGCGGCTTCGCCGCCATATTCCTGAGGCAGGAGAGACCCAAGGAGCCGCTGCGCGCGCAATTCGTCGAAAGCGTCCTTTGGAAATCGCGCCTCTCGATCCGTAATTTCGGCAGTGCGCCTCGCCGCGGCAACGGCGGCATCGGTGCGTACCCGAAGATCATCCCCCGGCGCACCGATGGTTGCGCGGGCAAGTGCTTCGTCTTCGCATTGCGCCGTCGGCTGATGACAGGAAGCTATCATTATACGCCCTACTCAATTAAAGAGTTAAATAATAAAAAACATCTATGTTTAGTAAGATTAAGTACCGGCACAGATCCCCATAGTCTTTAGCAGATCCTCTATAGTCTTTAACTGTGCTTGCTGGAGGCGTCAATGCCACTTTGAATTTTAATGCGCCGATTGATTAATCCAATCGAATTCCCGGGAGAACGCGACAGATGACAGCAATACATTTTCGGCTTCACCGCGTCAGTTCGTCTACAAGGCGCTCGATACCCGTGATGGAGCGAAAATGCGCCGGATTGAGGTTCGTGCCTGGGACGGTCAAGTCGAATTCCGCCTCGACCGCAAGCAACAGGTTAACCATGTCCATCGAGGTGAGACCCAAGTCCACGAGATTTTCATCCGGAGCGATCACGCGACCGGTCGAGACATCCTTCACAAAGGTTCGAACGATGGTTTCGATCCGTTGCTGGGCGGTACGATTTAGGACATCCATCATTAACATCTTCCTCTCTGCAAACAGTCCGAGCTCACGGCTCGCGCAACGGAGCGCCTTTCATTTCGCCATACATTGTAAGGCTGCGCGCCTCTTCTCCTTCGCAACAACGGAGAGCCAGTTGTGATAGAGTTGAACCGCGTGATTAGACCATCGTAAGCTTAAAATTTCACTGAGCAGGATCTCATTCAAGGAATCCTGGCATCCCGAATTTCGCTGTGCCAGAGCCCGTTTTCTCAGGCTTTCGAGGCGTGCGAGGGTTTGCGGTGAAAAATAATTATCCGGAACGTGCGGATATGTGTCGCGCTCGCCATTAAGAAACCGGATCACGTCACGGCGATACTCCCGCGATAGGGTGTCGGCGTTATATTCGGGGTGTCCTTGCAAGAACAAGAAATAGCTTGGCTCACGGCGCCAAAATGTATCGGCACCGGCAGTCTCCGACCATGCGCAGATAGCGTATCCACAGCGCTCGAGATCGTCGCGAGCAATGCCGTTGTAGCGCGAATGCGGCACCAAAATTTGCTGCCCGGTTCCGCGCATCGGCCAGTCGCCGCCATTTGTGTTGAAGGCGTAGACGCCGCTAAATTTCTTGGCAGCCTTCTGGCGCGCAATGCCGTCAAGATGCTGCACGACTGTATGCGCCGCAAGACAGGACCAGATGCTCGCGAATGTATGACCGCGCGCCCAGTCCACCAAACGCGTGAACTCGGCCCAGTAGGGCTCGTCCGCCAGCAGCGCCGCACGTGGCTCTGCTCCGGTTACGATCAATGCGTCGGCGCCGCGCCCATAGAGCTCGCCTATATCATCATACGATTGCCGTAGATAGGCTCGAGTTTCGTCGCTGCGCGGTACGCCGGGAAGCGTGTAGCAACGCAACCGGAATGACAGACCGCCAGCTCCGGCCTCGATGATTCGGGTGAATTGCTCTTGGGTTGCCCTCACCGCTTGGTCAGGCATATTGTTGATGAAGGCAATTTCAATCACATGGTTGCCCGTGCCTGCGGGAACTCTACCGAGTGCCTGCAAGGAGGCGCCACTTGCGCCGGGGGCGAGTTGACGGCTAGCGCTTGGCTGCATCGCATTGCTGCCGTTGGCTGGCGAGAGCCGGGGTAGAAGAAATGCTCTTCGGCCGTGCGGCCGCCTGACCCAGAGCCTGATCGAGATCCTCGATGATGTCGTCGATGTGCTCGATTCCAACGCTTAGCCTGATCATCTCCGGGGCGACGCCCGCCTTCGCCTGTTCTTGCGCAGACATTTGGCGGTGGGTTGTCGAGGCGGGGTGACAGGCAAGAGACTTGACGTCGCCGATATTCACCAACCTTTTGAAAAGCTTGAGAGAATCGTAAAAATTCTTGCCGGCTGGAAGACCGCCCTTAATGCCGAAGGTCAGCAGGGAAGTCGCCCGCCCGCCGGTGTATTTTTTCGCCAGCAGATGATAGGGATGATCGGAGAAGCCGGCATAGTTCACCCAGTCGACCCGATTATCGGCGCGCAGGAATTCGGCGACCTTGCGCCCATTTTCCACGTGGCGCTCAATGCGAAGCGCAAGGGTCTCAAGCCCTTGCAGGATAAGAAACGCATTGAAAGGCGACAGCACGGCCCCCGTTGTGCGCTGATAAACGCTGCGCGCGCGGGCGATGTAGGCGCTCTTGCCAAAATGCTCGACATAGACGAGCCCATTATAGGAATCGTCGGGCTCGTTGAACATAGGAAACCGCGCGGCGTTGTCCTTCCAGGGAAATAAACCGCTGTCGACAACCACCCCGCCGAGGGTCGTGCCATGTCCGCCCATGAATTTGGTCAACGAATGGACGACGATGTCCGCGCCATGCTCGATTGGACGAAGCAATATGGGCGTAGCGACGGTGTTGTCGACGATCAGCGGAAGATGATTGGCATGGGCGACATCCGCCAGCAACGCGATGTCGCAGATATTGCCTGCCGGATTTCCGATGCTCTCGCAAAACACGGCCCGCGTGTCTGCGTCGATCGCGGCTGCGATGTCGTCTGGCCGCTCGCTTGCCGCAAAGCGCACGCCGATTCGCTGCCGTGGCAGGATGTGGGTGAGCAAGGTGTGGGTCGTGCCGTAGAGTTGCGGCGCGGCAACGATGTTGCCGCCGTGATCGGCGACATTTGCGAAGGCATAGTAGATTGCCGCCTGCCCGGTCGCGGCGCTCAGCGCGCCGATGCCGCCCTCGAGTGCGGCAACCCGCTGTTCGAGAACGGCGTTCGTCGGATTTGCGATACGGCTATACCGAAATCCCTCAACTTCGAGATCGAACAAGGCCGCGGCATGGTCGGCGCTGTCAAATTGATAAGCGACCGTCTGATAGATGGGGACGGCCACGGATTTGGTCGCCGGATCGGCATCATAACCGCCATGGATCGCAATCGTTTCTCGTCGCAATAATATTTCCCCCTTGGCAACGCCATCGCGAACATGCCGCTGCGCTCCGCCCTAACGATCGGCAAAACGAAGCGTCAATTGCTAGTCTGCCACAGATCACTAAGCCCCCGCATCGCCCAAATAGGTTATGATATATGGCGTCAACTCTCATTTGAAAGGGCAATTGGCGCTCCGCTGCGCCAACCCCAGAAAAACACGCGACTTAAGGCGCCGCGCGAGGCCGGATTCCATGCGATCGCCAGGGAATATTGTTCATTCCGCGTCCGGCTTTGTCATAGCGAGGAGGCGGCTTTGGCGCCCGCGACACAGGTAACGGCGATCGGGCCAAGAAAGTTTCGCACGAAACCATCGCCAGTGAGCGAAGGTTGGATTTCTGGCGAGGTTCAATTTCGTTCACCGCCCAGAAATCTGCAGGCCCCCAGTATCGCTGGACAGCTGACGCCGATTCTGCTATCGGAGTTGCTCGCGGTCAGGCGCTTTGCAGCGCCAGATGGCGTTTGTCTGCCAATCGACTCGTCCCGCCACCCGGCCGGCACCCCAAACTCCAAAGGACCTTTGCGTGCAAGTACTCGTCCGCGACAATAATGTCGATCAAGCCCTCAAGGCGCTCAAGAAAAAAATGCAGCGGGAGGGCATATTTCGCGAGATGAAATTGCGCGGCCATTACGAAAAGCCTTCGGAAAAGAGGGCACGGGAAAAGGCCGAGGCTTTGCGACGTGCCCGCAAGCTTGCCCGCAAAAAGCTTCAACGCGAGGGGTTGTTGCCGATGAAACCGAAACCCGCCTTGCCGGCCCGCTGAGCATTTGGAGGCGTGGCGACGGGCAATTTCGCGCCGGCATTTGCCCGCGCCGATCCGGCGGTATAATGCAACGTGCCGGCCCCACGGGATAAAAAGCTGCGGGCAATTCGGACAAGGATCGCCGGATGACGGTGTTTACGGCCCCGAGCAAAGCGGCGGTGGCCGTGCGGTGTCGGCGCATAGGCGCAGGATCGGTCTTGCCGCTCGCTTTTGCTTTGTTGCTCGCCGGCTGCGAGACCTCTGGCGTCTTGAGCAGGCCGGGCAAAGGGGTCGCCGAAGTCTCGAATCAATCGCCCGAAGAGGCCGCCACCAATCTTGCTTCGCTAACCGAAGTCATTCAGCGTAATCCGGCGAGCTCCGAAGCCTACAACACGCGTGGCGCCGCCTATGCGCGAATTGGCCGATTCCAAGATGCGATTGCCGATTTCAGCCAGGCGATAAAAATTGATAACAATGCTGCAGCTCTGACCAACCGGGCGCTCGCCTATCGTCAGATCAATCGCGACGACATGGCACTCAGTGATTTTAACCGCGCGCTCGAGGCCGATCCGGATCATGCGCCTGCCTATCTCGGCCGCGCCAATCTTTTGCGCGCTCAGGGCATGCTCGAAAAAGCGCGCACCGATCTTGACCAGGTCATCAGGCTCAACCCCACGAGCGCGCAGGCTTTCCATGCACGCGGCTTGATTTCTCAGCGCGAGGGTCTCCATGAGCAGGCGATCACCGATTTCGATAATGCAATCGATCGCGATCCATTGGCGGAAGCGCCCTATGAGGCCCGCGGGCAAAGCTTGATCGCCATCGGTAAGAGCGAGCTCGCAATCAAAGACTTTAATGCCGCGCTCAATCTCGACAACAAAAATTCCGAAGCCTGGGCGGGGCTCGGGCTTGCGTATGAAAAGTCCGGTAATCGCGCCAAGGCAATCGAGTCCTATCAGCGCGCGCTCGCCTTCGATCCCGCTAGCTCGATCGCCAAGCAAGGCCTCGCCCGCAGCGGCGGGTGAGGCGAGACGCCGGAAAGGCCGAGCGCGAACCCTCCAAACCAAATCTGTCTTGCGCCGCATAGAGCCTTAGTTAGCCAGCCTGATCTTGCAGCCGCAGGAGGCTTTCTTCCCGCCCCAGCACCTCCAAAACATCGAAAATTCCGGGTGATGTCGCCTTTCCAGTGAGGGCGGCACGCAGCGGCTGCGCGGCATCTCCAAGCTTTATTTTATTTTCGACAACGTAATCACGCACGATTCCCTCCAATCTCGCGGCCTTCCAATCAGCCAGAACCGCGAGGCGCGGGATCAGCGCCGCGATATTCTTTCGCGCCCGAGCATCAAGAAGACTCACGGCCTTCGCATCGAGCGCAAGCGGACGCTCCGAGAACAGAAACTTCGCTCCATCCAAAAGCTCGACCAAGGTTTTGGCGCGCTCTTTGAGGCCTGGCATGGCGGCACGCAGTTTCTCCCGCATCGAAGAATCGAGCTTGCTAAGGAGCGCATTGCCCGCCGGCAAATAAGGCAGGGCCCGCTCGAGCGCAGCCAGCAAATCCTCGTCGTTTGCCGCGCGGATATAATGCCCGTTCATATTTTCAAGCTTCACGAAATCGAAGCGGGCGGGGGAACGACCAATTTGCGGCAGATCAAATGCCGCGATCATTTCCTCTGTTGTGAAAAACTCCTTGTCGCCATGGCTCCAGCCAAGCCGCACAAGGTAGTTGCGCAGCGCCTTCGGCAGATAACCCATCGCGCGGTAGGCATCGACCCCGAGCGCGCCATGCCGCTTCGACAATTTGGCGCCGTCGGGACCATGGATCAGCGGAACATGCGCCATAACCGGCGGCTCCCAGCCGAGTGCCTGATAGATGTGCAGTTGGCGCGCAGCATTCGTCAGGTGATCGTCGCCGCGAATAATATGGGTGATACTCATATCATGATCGTCGACGACGACGGCGAGCATATAGGTAGGCGTGCCATCCGAGCGCAACAGCACGAGATCGTCGAGATCCTTGTTTGGCCACGCAACCCGCCCCAAAACCAGATCGTTAAGGATTATCTCGCCTTCGCGCGGCACCTTGAGCCTGATGACGGGTTCAATGCCTTCTGGCGCGTCCGAGGCAGGTCGGTCCCGCCAACGCCCGTCATAGCGCGGCGGCCTCCCTTCGGAGCGGGCTCTCTCGCGCATCTCCTCAAGCTCTTGCGGCGTTGCATAGCAATGGTAGGCGCCGCCTGAAGCGAGCAGGCTCAAGGCCACCTCCCGGTGACGTGTGCCACGCCGAGACTGGTAGATGACATCTCCGTGCCAATCAAGGCCGAGCCAGGAAAGCCCGTCGAGAATGGCGGCAATTGCCGCTTGCGTGGAGCGCTCCCGGTCCGTGTCCTCAATCCGCAGTAACATTTTGCCGCCTGTGTGGCGGGCGTAGAGCCAGTTAAACAGCGCCGTGCGGGCGCCGCCGATGTGCAAAAACCCGGTCGGGGAGGGCGCAAAGCGGGTAATCACCTTTCCTGGCATGGGCGATGTCCTGGTGGCACATTTGTCAGTCTCGAATACCATCATGCCTCAAGTTCCAGGTCGCCAACCGACGTGCTGCAACAAGTGTAGACGAACCC
>JBPYDY010000264.1:0-2882 GCA_051986155.1 Methylocella sp. | reverse complement strand
TGCCGAGCCGCCGCCTCGAAAGGCAGCCCTGATGTTTGTTAGTTTGCCTTCGGCGATCTCTTACCGCGCCCGTATCAGGCGCGCCAAAAATCCTTGAATCGCTCTTGGCTCAATTCCGTATAGCGGGCGGTGTGCTCGATGGCACGATGGCCGAGCCAGTCCTGAATTGCCCGCGTGTCGTGGCCTTGATTGGCCAGAGCATAGCCGCAGGCGTGCCGTAGCATGTGGATGTGAACCTTGAACGGGAAGCCGGCGCGCTCACCGATGCGCTTGATCAGTCGATTGACGGCATCGGTGGTGAATGGGGTGTCGCGCTCCGTCTCAAAAACGTACCCGCCCCTGGTCTGGCGCTGCAGCTCGCGAAGGGCGCGCAGCTCGTCGCCGCGGATCGGGTGCGCTGCCGGCTTGCCGTTCTTGGCCCGGCGAACGTGTAGTGTAGCCGAGCGATTGAACTCGACCTGTGACCATTCCAGATCGCAAATCTCGATAGCGCGCAGCCCATGCCGATAGGCCACGAGTATCAAAGTCGCGTCACGGTGCCCGTAGCGGCCCTTGCGGGCGGTTCTGATAAGCATTTCGACCTCTGCGGGCGACAGATACTCCCGCGGGCGCAATTCGCGATTGCTGGGCCGCGTAGGAATCCGTCGCCTTACCCGAACTGACCGGTTTTCGTTGCTCGGGTGGACCAACTGCAGATGCGCGGTCATTGGCTTATTCCCCGTTTCTCGCGCCGACTGACCGGAGAACAAGCATTTTCCGGTCACTCACTCGCCAAAAAGAAGGCGGTAAAGCCGCCCCTCGGCGCTCCTTCCCCTCGGGCTCGCCTTTATGTTAAACATAATTATGTCTAAGTCCAGCAATATTGTTAAACGAAAACCAGGGCGACCTCCCGAGCTTGGTGCTGGTGCCGTCTTCATAGGCATGCGCCTTCCCGCCGACCTTCTAAAGAGCGTCGATGAATGGGCAAGGCGGCATAAAATT
Organism: Methylocella sp.; assembly: GCA_051986155.1. Taxonomy (GTDB): domain Bacteria; phylum Pseudomonadota; class Alphaproteobacteria; order Rhizobiales; family Beijerinckiaceae; genus Methylocapsa. Next base: position 1,901 of record JBPYDY010000264.1, on the reverse strand, counting down.
GCGGGGCGATCGGAAGCTATCCGCCGGCTCGTTGAGAGGGCCATCGGCTCTAGCGCTCGTCGAAAATGAGCGAGCCGAATTACCCACTCCGAAATTATCCGCGCCCTATTGCCGAAAGGGCGTGGGAACGGCTGACCGGGCATCAGAACTGGATGACCCTTGATAGGTTTGCAGCGATCCTTTCCCGCACGACGAACAACGAAGGCGCGAGCCGCGCCTTGATTAAAGCGGCCGTGCGCAGCAAATCATTTTGTGGGGCATCAGGCCGCAGACTCGTTCTGTTTCTTCCAAAGCCTTCGCCCTACAGCCGCCGCAGTGAAGCTTGGCGCGTCACGGCAGCAGAATACTCGGACAGCTCTAAACGATTTGGGCGGATCGACCTTTTGGATTGGTATTTGCAATCAGTTTGGGTGCCAGTTCGACTGGTTGAAAATTGGTGTTCTAAAAAAGGGTACTCGATTCATTCACCCGATTCGATCTTCAAACCGACCAATGGTCCCAATAAACGGGCGGTGACGCCGAAAGAGCTTCAAGGCAAGCGTGGACCAAAGGACAAGCACCCTTGGGACACAATAAAGGCCACTGTTTTTTCATTGATGGATTCGCATGGGGAATTTTGCCCCGCGAGAGGCTGGTATCAAGCCGTACTAATCAATCGCGTGCTTGATGAGTTGGCATCGGAATTAGCCAATCTCCCAGAGGTGTCCAGCTTGAAAAGGCGCTTGCCGGGCTGGTTAGCTGAATGGCGCGCGGCGCAGAAATAATTACGCACCAAATACGCACCTAATGCGCGCTGACTAGCGCGGTACGCGAGCATACACCGCTATGTAATGGCACGCGAGTGCCGGAACATGAAGGTGAAAACCACATGGGTACACAGCTCGCATATTCCCCGGCAGAGGCAGCCGAGCTTGGCGGCATCAGTATGTCCAAGCTCTATGAAGAGGTGCGTAAGGAGCGCCTGACAATTCGGAAGTTAGGGCGCCGGTCACTGATTACGCATGAGGACCTGCAAGCTTGGCTTAGTGCGCTACCCAAAAAGCCAACTCACTTGCGCGAGATCGGGGCGTAACAAATGCTGCAAAATAGAAACGCCGCGGCGGATGAGGCGCGCGGCGTTCCCGAATTAACCCAGCTTGGCGGCACTGTCGTTCGGGGAAATAGCCTCCCAATTGAAAATACGCAAGCCATTCGCGCCGAGCTGATCGGTTCGGAAGGCTGCTCCGCACTTGGAATGACAGTGCGCAGTACCACACCGATATTGGCGCTGTGCCGCCTGCTGATCGAAGCGGGGCACGATCCGGAAACGCCCCTTGAAGCGCGGCGCGGCCCGACTTTGTGCCTGCGCATTCGCCACATCGGCGAAGCGGCGCAGCTCGAACCATCGCCACGAGGCGCCGGATTCGTTCGAGGAAGGCCGCCCATTGCGCAAACCGCCCGGACCTTGCGGGCTCACCACCGGCACGATGGGGCAGTCCCATGAGGCCGCTCGACAGGCTTCCAGGAAGGCAACCCAGGCAGCGAGGAGGCCGCCGCTCTCGCGACAAGGGCAGCCGGGCTGAACGCGCAAGTGTCGCCTTCCTCCAAGATAGCGGATTTGCGGCAGAGCGCGTGCCTCTGAGCGCTTCGGCCGGCGGCAGGTACATCGGTGACGTGACGATTCCTCTGCTAGGCCGCGATATATGCGCCGAAGTGAAAGTCCGCGCTCACGGGTTCGGCCAATTGTATGCGTGGCTCGATGGCCGCGAAATTCTCATTGTGCGGCAAGATCGCCGCGAACCCTTAGTGATTTTACCGCTTCGCTTGGCGGCCGAAATTGCCGGCCACGCCGAGCGCAGTTCTCGGGAAATTTCTTTCAACCAAGCAGCGACATGAGCAACCCGCCGTCACCCGACGCTGCA
>JBPYDY010000263.1:0-2875 GCA_051986155.1 Methylocella sp. | reverse complement strand
ATCCGCCGCCTTCGCGGAATAAGTCTTGTGAAACATTGGGATTCCAAGCCGCAATCGGCACCGCCCGGGAGGAGCCGCACCAGTAAGATCACGGGCGCCTCTTTTATGCAGGCAAGCGCTTTGCGTCAAGGCCGACTCCCGGCCTAAAAATCGCGCCGGTACAGCTGGCTACCTAGGGAGCGATCTCCCTGCGAAATGGGGTCGCGCCTCTGCCAAAAAAGCCCGGCGCAATCGAGGAACCAACAATGAGCAACGAAACCGACTCGTTTTTGCGCGAGATCCTCTCGAGCGTCAAAACCATCGCGATGGTCGGCGCATCCGACAAGGAAGGCAGGCCTTCGTATGGTGTTTTCGAATTTCTCCTGTCGCATGGTTATCATGTCGCCGGCGTTAATCCGAAGCTTGCGGGAAAAAGCGTCCACGGCACCATTTTCTACGGATCACTCGCGGAGGTTCCCGAGCCAATCGATATGGTCGATATTTTCCGGCGTTCGGAAGCAGCCGGGGAAGCCGTCGACGGCGCGCTTGCGCTCGATCCACGGCCAAAAATCATTTGGATGCAGCTCGGGGTGCGCGACGAGGCGGCGGCAGCCAGGGCGCGTGCCGTTGGCGTGAAGGTCGTCATGGACCGCTGCCCGGCCATCGAAATCAGGCGCCTGGCCATCGGGAAGCCATAGAGCCGCCACAGCGCTCGCCTAACGCGCTTGCGCAAGCGCCTGGGCATGGAACACCGCCGTTCCGAGCACGATCATGGCGAAGGCCTGATGCAGCAGCCCGGCCCACAGCGGGACCACAAGGACGAGTGTTGCAATACCGATTATAACTTGCGCCGCGGCAAGGCCCGCTACGGCCCGCGCGCGTTTCAGTGCCCGGCTCTTCGGCGCCACGCGCGACGTATAAAAAGCTTGAATTAACGCGAGCGCCAAAAGCGCATAAGCAACCATCCGGTGCTGGAATTGGACGGTCAACATATTGTCGAGGAGATTCCGCCAAGCCGGAGAAAGGACAGTCAATTGATCAAAGGGCGGCCAAACATATCCATCGATCAACGGCCAAGTGTTGAAAGCGCGGCCGGCGCGAAGGCCCGCTACGAGGCCGCCAAGCCCGATCTGCAGGAGCACGAGCAAGACCGTTGCCACCGCGAACCATTTGAGGCCGCTGAGTTTTGGCGCCGCAATTTCGGCCGGGCCTCGCCGAAGCGAGCCAGCCACCCAAACGAGGGCGGCAAAAGTTGCCGCAGCGAGCAGCAGATGAATAGCGAGCCGCTCCTGCGCGACTTCGACGCGGTCCGCAAGTCCCGATTTAACCATCCACCAGCCAACGAACCCCTGCAGGCCGCCAAGGGCCAATATTCCGAGCAGCTTCGGTTGGATGCCGCAAGGCAATGCACGCCTCGCCCAGAAATAGATCAAGGGGAGGGCCATCGCGGCGCCGATCAGACGGCCCAAAAGCCGGTGGCCCCATTCCATGAAGAATATGAATTTGAAGCCGCGCAAATCCATGTCCGGGAAGAGCTCGGAGTATTGCGGAATCCTTTTGTAATTGTCGAACTCCGCCAGCCACTGAGCTTGGTTCAGCGGCGGAATGACGCCCGCCAAAGGCTTCCATTCGGTGATCGAAAGACCGGATTCGGTAAGCCGCGTCGCGCCGCCGACAATTACCATCAAGAAAACCAGCGCCGCGAGGCTCCAAAGCCAGATCGCAATCGCGCGATGGGAACTTTGCGAGCCGCCCTGTGCCGTGTACGTGGAAGACGAATTGACAGGCAGCTCGCGCATGTTGGAATTACGATTTAAAGCCGTAAGGCCAAAGGTCGGCCCGGGCGCCGCAGGCATTGGGGTAGAAGACCGCGCCGAGAGCATAGACGGGCGGCAAATCAATGCCTAGCGGCGTGATGCGGCCGCTTGCGAGCTCCTGAGGAGCTAAAAAGCTACGCGGCCCGTCAAGCGTCTGCTCCGCGGACGGGAACTGAGAAGGAAATATTTCCGCGCGGCCGATAAGCGACTCGAAAATTCTTGTTGACCGATGAACTAGAATGCCCGGCGCGGCAGACTGCAAGAGAGCGGTCAGCGGCAGACCTGCCGCGCGGTTAAGCGTCTCTTGCAATTCGCTGTCCGCCGTCCTTATGCAAAGCCGGAGATCCGCGCGCCCGAGGCCGAGATCATACCGAGGCTCGTTGCCGCCTTCCGGCCGCAGGGCTGCCGCGTCGCGGCCAAGCGGTGCCAAGCCACCAGCAACGGGCAGATGTGCCATCACCTTTGCCTTCGAAACCACGAGAAAAATAGCTCGAAATCCGCCGAACATTTGAGCGGAGCGCAATTGCAGCGCCCTCACAGTTTCGCCGATTGTCAGCTGTAGCCCGCCGCGCTTCGAAAGCGCCGTAATCCGGTTGCCCGAAACGGAAATGCCACAGGGCTCGTCCGCGGAGCACATGAATTCCACGCTCGCGCCATGGCATCCTACGGTCCATCTGCCGGTTTTCTTATCGAGACTCTCGACCACAAATTCGGCGATCCTCTTATACCCCCAAGGCAGCCTCGTGATGGCGATACCCAATGCGTCGGCTCGTTCTGGCAGCAAGGCCCAAATCGCCGCGCGGCGGGAATCTTCGGCCGAATGCCACTCGGCGATCTCCTCGCCCGAGCGGCCGCAACCGCGGCACCAGCCAAAGGCTTCGTCCATGGTGCATATGCCGGTGCAAGGGCTTGGTACGGACATTGCGTCGACGTTCATACGAAGTGCGGGATTGGGGGCTTGTCACTGGTTCCGGTGAGGCTGCTCAGAGGCAAGGGCGTTTGCCATAGCCGTTAGCGCGGCGGAAGTCCATGGCCCAGCCACGGGGGAAAAATGAGAGGCCTGCGGCCTGAGTTGAGGC
>JBPYDY010000262.1:0-23749 GCA_051986155.1 Methylocella sp. | reverse complement strand
AGACCGGGCATGAGCTTTGATCCCCTTCCGGTTGCGTCGCTGAACGCCGATGCGCCGCGCAATAAGCCAAGAACTGCTTTTATCGCCGGAACACCCAAGCCGTCGGCGCCTGATAACCTCGCCATAGAGGGTGAGTGGGGCAGGAAACAGGCGCGGCTCGACGCTTCGACGTTCCACAGTCCGATCGATACCGGCGCAGGTCTTTCGACGGCAACCCCTGCCGCCCTTCGTCAAGGTGCCGGCGGCGGGCAGTTGCTGGCTCCAAAGATTACGGCCCGCATTGCCGATCTCCCGCGCAGCACCCCCCTAGGAACCGCTGATCCCCCGCGCATCGCGGCCCCCGATCTCCCTCCCCCGGTCGAGCGGCGCGACGGCTGGATGATCCAGATCGGCGCAACCCCCGACGTCGATAAGGCAACGGAGCTGCTGGCCCGTGCCAAATCAGAAGATCCAAAGACATTGGCGCGGGCTCACGCCTTCACGGAAAAAATCCAAAAAGGCTCGGAGACGCTCTATCGCGCGCGCTTTGCTGGGCTTGAGGCAGATATCGCAGAACGCGTCTGCAAAACCCTCAAACGCTCGGGATTTTCCTGCTTCGCAACCAAAAATTGAACAATTGCAACATCCGCAGAATTGCAGATTGACCTCACGCCCAGACCTAATGATGACGCCTTATCAGCACATCCTTGGCTTCGTTGACGCGAGCCGCCAGATTCGTCGATCCCCCGTGATCGGGATGCAGTTTCTTCATCAGCGCACGGTGCGATCGAATGACTTCCTCTTCCGAAGCGCCCTTCTGAAGTCCCAAGATTTCATACGCTTCATCTTCCGACATCATGCTGCCGCGGCGTCGCGCGCGGCCCTGCCCCGCGTTGCCTTGATTTTGCGCTGTTGTACGCCATCCGGGAAACCGGCGGTCAAGATAAGTCTCCATAAGCCGTGCGCCGTCGGGATCATCCGTGCAACAGAGGTCGTAGAGCGCTTCGCACTGCGGCCTGGTCATGGAATCCAGTAATTTTCCTTCGTCCGGTCCGGCAAGCACAGTCCCGCGCATTTTCCCGCTATCGTGATCAAGTTCCATCTCGATCATCGCCGACCGCACGCAGGAAACATTGCCTCTGCGCCAACGGCCCGAGCCGTTAAAGAACCGCGGCAGCGGCACGCCACGCAATCCAAGCAACCACGCTCCCAGTCCGCCAAGCCCAAGTGCCATGTCAAAGCGCCCCCGAATCAACAACAACGTCCCGGCAAGAATCGCGACGGTTCCACTGCCCCGGCGGATGAGGCGGGCAAGCGCCGCGGGATTGGCCGCCGCAAAAGCTTTTAGTGCGGCGATCACGAGCCAAAACAGCAAAATTCCGGAAAGTAAATAGATCATTCCGTCCGCCAGTTCAGCGCATCTGCGACAACAGACGCTCTGCCATTCCAGGCCCGGCAGCGCGGGCCTCGAATTCCAGCGCCCGGCGTCCTCCAGCGGCATAGGCTGCAGCAGCCGACAGCAGGGCGACAAGCTTGTCCGGCGAAGACAAATCGAATTTCTCGTATGCGCCGCCCGTCAACATTGCGATCTTGCGGAACGCATGCTCCGCGACTTTGTCGTGCCCCTCTTGGAAAAGGAAAGCCTTGACGCCCAAAAGCCCCAATTCCGCGGCAAGCCCGGCCAAGACATCGAGCGGCTCTTCCATCGCATCGCCGACAAAGACCAGCGCCCGGACCGGGCTCCTGCGTGTTTCATCGATCACGTGGCGCAGCACTTTCGCGATTTGAGTCTGGCCCGCACCGACGGCGATCTTCATCATGAGGGAAGCCAAACGCTCGCCGCCGGTCACAAAGCTCGACGCCTTGCATTCCGAAAACCCCCGATAATAGACAAGCTGGACATCGAGACCGCCATGAGCTGCAGCGGTCACGAACATGCGCCCTTGCACGCTTTGCGCGACGTCCCAAGCCGCCTGCCGGCTCATGGTGGCGTCAAGTGCGAAGACGAGCCGCCCCCTCCCGGCACTGGCCGCCGCGGGCAGTTTTGCCGCCGCGTCGAGAAACGCCTCAATGTCCAACTTGGTGCTGGACCTTGGCGCGATAGCGCCACCCTTTTCCCCTGGTCGCCCCACTTAGCTCCCCACGAGAATTCCTTTATCCACAAACTTACAGATCGTGCCGGAACGGTGCAACGGCAAGCGCAAATCTTCTACCGGAAAGGGGAAGGAAAATTTCCTTGGGTCCTGGCAACCGCCGGGCCCGCGCTTGTTCAGCCGATTTCGTATTTGTCAATGACCCAGGGTTCTGCTTGAGCTTGTACCGCCCATTCCTGCCAAGCCGGCAGCGCCATCACATGATCCATATAGCGGCGCGTGGCTTCCGAGACATCGACATCATAAACGTGCAACCGGTTGACCACAGGGGCAAACATCGCATCGGCGGCGGAAAAATCGCCAAACAGAAAATGGCCGGCTCGGCCAAACTCCACGCGAGCCGCCGCAAATGCGCTCTCGATGCGTGCCACATCGGCGGCTGCCTCTTGGCTGAGCTCTAGTCTCTTCACTTTGCGGCGCATGTTCATGGGAAGCGACGCGCGAAGATTCGCAAAGCCCGAATGCATTTCGGCCGCGAGCGAGCGCGCTTGCGCGCGTGCGGCTCGCAATCGCGGCCAGATCGCAATAGGCGGGAATGTTTCGGCGAGATACTCGATGATCGCGAGAGAATCCCACACGACGATCGCGCCATCTCGCAGCGCCGGGCATTTTCCGGATGGGGTATGGCGGAGGATCTCCGCACGCGTGTTCTCTTGCGCCAAAGGAATCGTGATCTCGTCAAACGCAATTCCAAAATAGCGCATCAAGATCCATGGCCGGAAGGACCAGGACGAATAGGTTTTGTTGGCGATAATCAGGGTGAGATCCATAAGCGCTGCCGAAGGATTCGAGGGGCTTGCGTTGGTTCCACTTTACCGGCGCGCTGGCCGAACGAGAACCTGTGGCCTGCGGGCTTGGCCGCCGCAACCGCGTTTGACACTACGGCAAGGTGACATCAGGGTGCCGGAAAAAGGGCGTCCGACTTGCCGGCCAGCCAATATGCCAAGAGCCCGATCCATTCGCGGATGCCAGCGTCGAGCGTGATGACTCTTTCTCCCATGGATGTGAAGGAATATAGATCGCGGCTGTCGCCAAAGGTGCGGTAGGCGACAGGGTAGGGGATTACGGCAAAGCCGAGGTGGCGGAATATGCCGACCGACCGCGGCATATGCCAGGCAGAGGTTACGAGCAACCAGGTTTCGCCTGGCTTTGGATGCACCAAATCGCGCGTGAACAAAGCATTTTCCCAGGTATTTCGCGATTTTTCTTCAAGCGTTATTCTTTTCTCCGGAACGCCCAAGGAGAGCCAAAAACCTCTCGCGGCAATCGCCTCCGCTTGGCCTTCACCAAAGAGTTCTGCCGAGCCACCCGTAAAGACCAGCCGCGCTTCGGGATAGCGCCGCGCCAGTTCGACAGCTTCGGTCATACGGGCCGCATCCGAATTGAGAACCACTTGCCCGCGCGCCTGCGATCTTGCTGCATCGACGGCCCCTCCAAGCACAATGATCCCGGAGGGCTCCGGCATGTTCTTGGCCGGCTGCGGAAACTGGTTCTCCAAGGGGCGCAAAATGAGGGCTCCGACCGGTGTCAGCAGGCCGGCGGCGAGCAACAAAATTGCGCCAGCCGTGAGCACCCGGGCCGCCCGCGCAAATCGGGTAAACCCGAGAAAAACCCCTAAGACGCCTGCGAGAAGGAGGAACGTCACCGGCTCGGCGGCGATCCAAAACAGCTTTGAGGCAACAAAGAACATTAGCGGGGCAAAGAGCCAGATTTTGGCAAATCTATATTTCCGGGGCCTCGGGGGCAGCCCGCCCATCCCCACCTTGCCCGGCCTCTGCCTTGTTGTCTACCGGAATGGCGTAGGCGCCGCCGAGCCAGCGGTAAAGGTCAATGTCGGCGCAGCGCTTGGAGCAAAACGGCCGGGTCACGTAAGCGGCAGGTTTTCCGCATATCGGGCAAGACCGAATTGGCTTTCTAGTTTGGGGTTCGCCGGTGCAGTTGCCGTTTCGGATGGCGACCATCGCTTTCCCGCTACAAGTGCTCGAGAATCAAGCTAAACTCTGTTCAGCCAAGACAGTTGCACTGGGAAACCCTCCCCCAGCAACAGAGATAACGTCTCATGGAGCGGAAGGCCAACGACGGCCGAATAGGATCCGACGAGTTTCTGAGCGAAGCCGCCTGCAAGGCCTTGAATCGCGTATCCGCCCGCCTTGCCCCGCCACTCGTCCGATCCAAGATAGGCTTCGAGTTCCCCAGCCGAAAGCCGTTTGAAACGCAGCCTCGTCTCGACAAGTTTTTGCCGCACACGGCCCTTAGGCGTAATCAGGCACACCGCCGTGTGGACCCGGTGCGCGCGCCCTGACAATATCCGCAGGGATTGTGCTGCCTCCGACACGATTTCGCATCTCGGAAGAATCCGCCGGCCGACGCTCACCACCGTATCGGCGCCAATAATATACGAATCGGCGAGTTCCGGCCGTGCCGCAGCGGCGCGCGCCGCGGCTTGCGTCTTCTCCCGGGCCAAGCGCGATGCGAGATTGCGCGGCAGCTCAAGCTTGCGCGGCGTTTCGTCGAGGTCAACCGGAAGAAGCGCGTCCGGCTCGATACCAATCTGCTGCAACAATTCGAGCCGCCTCGGCGACGCAGAAGCCAATATGAGTCGCGGCCGCCAGGCCCTATCGCCGCGGGTCACGGCAGCCATCCATCGCGAAAGCCTTCGTCATTTGAACCGATAGGTGATGCGGCCCTTGGTCAGGTCATAGGGTGTCATTTCAACGAGGACTTTGTCGCCGGTCAGAACGCGGATGCGGTTTTTGCGCATTTTTCCGGCGGTGTGGGCGATAATTTCATGATCGTTTTCGAGCTTGACCCGGAAGGTCGCATTCGGCAGCAGTTCGATAACGGTTCCCGGAAATTCCAGCAATTCTTCCTTCGACATTTGTGTCCTTAGCGGTAAGCCGGCAATACCCGGGTCGGCCAGATCCTAAACGAGAACGCCGCCTTTGTGAACTGCGCAACGATCTGACCGCCGCCGCCACTTTTTGCCGCTGGCGCACAATTCCTCGGGATAGAGGCCTGCGCAATAGCACTGGTAAGCCATCGCAAGGGGGCCATCATTTTTGGATTTTTACGGAGGACCCCGGCATCGGAGCCTCGCCGGCCTGGCGCGCTGCCTCCGCCGCCGCATGAGCTTTGAAGCTGCGCATGGCGATCGGAATCGTCGCGAGATAGATCAGGGTCAGGCAAATCAGCATTTCCATCGTAAAGGTCGCGAGCAAAAGTAAGCCGGCGGCGATTCCGAAAAGCACCGCGAGGACATATTCGCGTGGCACATGGCCGATTTTTTTACCCGAAAAGTGCGGGAGCGGACTGGCCATTAGAAGAGCAATAAGTAAGACATAGGCGATCTCGAACGGCGCCACGGAACGGGTGTGGGGGACCGCAAGGATCGAAAGATTGAGATAAACTGGCAATAGCCCGGCAATGGCACCAGCAGGGGCGGGCATGCCGGTGAAAAAATCCGCCTGCCAGGCCGGCCGGTTTGGCTCGTCGAGCATGACATTGAAACGGGCGAGGCGAAGTGCCGCCGCTGTCGCAAAAACCAGGGCGGCAAACCAGCCAAAGCTCTTAATCTCGTGCAAACCCCACAAATAAAGTATGAGCGCCGGCGCAACCCCGAAATCTACGAAATCGGCAAGCGAATCAAGCTCTGCGCCGAACCGCGAGGTGCCGCGCAGAACCCGCGCGAGACGGCCGTCCAGGCCATCGAGTATGGCGGCGCCGACGACCGCAATCACGGCGGTTTCATATTGACCATCGACCGCGAAGCGAATCGCGGTTAGCCCGATGCTCAACGCCAGCAACGTGACAAGATTGGGCAGGATAATGCGGAGAGGCACCGCGCGAAGTCCGCGTCTGCGCCGCCGCGCTGCCATGGCTTCGAACTCGTTGCGATCGCCATAAAGCGGCGTAACCTCCGCACCCGGAGCCCGCGAGTTGTCATTCGAGTTCATGTTCATGCGCCCAGCATAGGGGCACGAAATCCGCGCCGCAAGGGCTGGTTTGCCGGAAACCTCCGGCTCGCGGCGCGAGCTATTCGGTGCAAAGCCTCGACGATTTGAGTGGGACTGGCGCTGGCGATTCCACGAATGCGCGACCGCACAGGATTCCGGCGCGGGGATGACCAGTGCGGGAATTTGGCGCGGTTGCGAATCTCGAGTAAATTCCCGGCATCGATTTTTATGACGCAAGGGATTTTGCGTGACGCCGGAGCAGAGGCCTTTAGAGCGCTATGAGAGGCGGGCCTCCTTTGTGCCCCTTTCTTGGCCGCGGCCCTTGGCCAGCCTCCCTCACCTTATGCGCTCGAAAAAATGCGCCGGGCGGCCGAGCTTCGGAATGAGGGCGAGAAGGCACTTGCCCATTTCCACCTAGCGTTCGCCCGCGCAGCTTGAGCGCGAGGAGCAGGCGCGCGTTCTGTTTCTCGCCGAAGAATGTCTTGATCGCGGCGTTCCGCCCGAAGGGGTGATGAAGGCGAAAGGCTCGGCGCCCGCGCTTCTCGCGCTCCTCAAATATGATCGAAACCAGCCGCGGGTGCCTCGGAGCGGGCATATCAAGCGCAGAACAGCAGGCTGAACAATCCGCAGAAGCCCTCGCCGAGGGGCCAAGGGCTGGTTTGCCGGAACCTTGTCAAGCGGGCGTTTCCATTGAAACGCAATCCTGCCCTTCCCATGGTTAAGCCGTCATGCCAGAGTAGAAAACAAGATTGCCTTGGTTGCTCATCGTCCCATGACAGGACTTGGCCTTTGCCTCAAATGAAAAAAACTCTCAAGGCTAAATTCGCTTGTCCTCGGTTGAGGAGATAGGAGGGTTCGTGGCGGACGCAAGTGAAATCGAGCACGCGCTTGCTGGCGCAATCAAAAAGCGGATGCTGGAGGGCGCGGGTGAATTGAGCGAGATCACAACCTCTAGTGGCGTCGTGCAGGTCACCTTCACGGGTGTAACGGATGATGCGCATGTCTTCGACACGCTGAGTGGCGCGCTGCTCGATTTGCGCATCGGGCTCGAGGTCGTGCCCGACCTCGACATCAAGATCAGGCGGGGGTGAACAAGGCAACCCCAAAGCTGGGAGCGGACCATTTGGCGTCCTGTTCACGCGTCCTGTTCACATTGACGAAAATCTCGTCTACGGAAGAAGCGACGACCTAAAGCGGAAGAGTGGCCCTTGTTGCGCCGCGCGCTTGGACAAAGGCGTGAATGCGGACCTTTTCTTCTGATTTCAGAAAAACAAAATGCCCAAACGGACGGACATTTCCACGATCCTGATCATCGGGGCTGGCCCGATCATCATCGGCCAGGCTTGCGAATTCGATTACTCCGGCACCCAGGCTTGCAAGGCGCTGCGCGCAGAGGGCTACCGGATCGTTCTCGTCAATTCCAATCCGGCGACGATCATGACCGATCCGGAAATAGCCGACCGCACCTATCTCGAGCCAATCACGCCCGAGATCGTCGCCAAGATCATCGCCAAGGAGCGCTCCGCCGTTCCGGGCCGATTTGCGTTGCTGCCGACGATGGGCGGCCAGACCGCGCTGAATTGCGCGCTCTCCTTGAGGAAAATGGGGGTCCTCGACAAATTTGAGGTGGCAATGATCGGGGCGAGCGCCGCGGCAATCGACATGGCCGAGGATCGCAAGCTCTTCCGCGAGGCGATGGCGCGCATTGGCCTTGCAACGCCGCGCTCGCACCAAATCAAGACCTTGCCGCAAGCCCTCGCTGTTCTCGATGATATCGGCCTGCCGGCGATCATAAGGCCGTCCTTCACACTGGGAGGGACCGGGGGCGGAATTGCCTATAACAAGGCGGAATATATCGACATCGTCGAGGGAGGCATCGATGCTTCGCCGACAAATGAGGTTCTGGTCGAGGAGAGCGTGCTCGGCTGGAAGGAATATGAGATGGAGGTCGTCCGCGACAAGGCAAACAATTGCATCATTGTCTGCTCGATCGAAAATGTCGATCCAATGGGCGTGCACACTGGGGATTCGATCACGGTCGCGCCGGCGCTGACCCTCAGCGACAAAGAATATCAGACCATGCGCGATGCCGCGATTGCGGTCCTGCGTGAGGTTGGTGTGGAGACGGGCGGATCCAACGTCCAATTCGCGGTCAATCCAAAGGATGGCCGGATGGTTGTGATCGAGATGAACCCGCGCGTCTCGCGCTCCTCCGCGCTTGCCTCCAAGGCGACGGGATTTCCGATTGCCAAGGTCGCCGCGAAACTCGCGATTGGTTATACTCTCGATGAAATCGCCAATGAAATTACCGGCGGCGCGACGCCGGCGTCTTTCGAACCTTCGATCGACTACGTCGTGACCAAGATCCCGCGCTTCGCTTTTGAAAAATTTCCCGGCGCAGCGCAAATACTGACAACCGCGATGAAATCGGTCGGAGAGACGATGGCGATCGGCCGGACCTTCGCCGAGAGCTTGCAAAAAGGGTTGCGGTCGCTCGATACGGGGCTCGACGGTCTGGACGAGATCGAGGTCGAGGGTCTTGGTCATGGTGACGACATGAATGTGCTGCGCGCGGCACTCGGTGTTCCCACACCCGACCGGCTGCTTGTCGTCGCCCAAGCGCTTCGCCATGGCATGCCAAAACACGAGATTTACGAGGCCTGCGGCATCGATCCGTGGTTCCTGGAGCGAATCGCGGAAATCCTCGATCTCGAAGCGCGTGTTCGCGCCCATGGTCTACCGGACGACGCCAAAAACTTAAGAATGTTAAAGGCGGCGGGATTTTCTGATGCCCGCCTTGCGGTCCTCGCAGGTGTAGCGGAAACAAAAGTTTCCGCTTTGCGCAAGAAACTCGGCGTCCGGCCGGTGTACAAGCGGATCGACGCTTGTGCAGCGGAATTTTCGTCGCCCACGGCCTATATGTATTCGACCTATGCTCCGCCTTTCGGTTCTGCTCCGGACTGCGAGGCGCGTCCCTCGGCGCGCAAAAAGATCGTCGTCCTTGGCGGAGGCCCAAACCGGATCGGGCAAGGAATCGAGTTCGACTATTGCTGCTGCCATGCGAGCTTTGCGCTGCGCGAGGCGGGTTTTGAGACGATCATGATCAACTGCAATCCGGAGACGGTATCGACCGATTACGATACCTCCGACCGGCTTTATTTCGAACCTTTGACAGCTGAAGATGTGCTTGAAATCCTTGCCAAGGAGAAAGAGGCGGGCGAGCTTGAGGGCCTCATCGTCCAGTTTGGCGGCCAGACTCCGCTCAAACTCGCGTATTCCATTGAGGAGGCCGGCTTCCTTATTCTCGGAACATCGGTCGATTCGATCGATCTTGCTGAGGACCGCGACCGCTTCAAGCGGCTTCTCGATAAGGTCGGGTTGAAGCAGCCGATGAATGGCATCGCCTTTTCGGTCGAGCAATCGCGACTTGTTGCAGCAGAGCTCGGCCTTCCGCTCGTCGTGCGTCCTTCTTACGTGCTCGGCGGGCGGGCGATGGCGATCATTTTCGACGAGACCGCATTCGGCGATTATTTGCTCGGCACGCTTCCGGGCCTTGTCCCGTCGGAAGTGAAGGCGCGTTATCCCAACGATAAAACCGGGCAAATCAACACGGTGCTGGGCAAGAACCCACTCCTGTTCGACCGTTATTTGTCGGACGCCATCGAGATTGATGTCGACGCGCTTTCGGACGGCGAGGATGTCTACATTTGCGGGATCATGGAGCACATCGAGGAGGCAGGCATTCATTCCGGCGACAGCGCCTGTTCCCTGCCGCCGCGCTCGCTTCCGAAGGAAAAGATTCTAGAACTCGAGCGCAGCACAAGGAAGCTTTCCTTGGCGCTTGGCGTTGGCGGCTTGGTGAATGTGCAATATGCGCTGAAGGACGGAGAGATTTACGTGCTCGAAGTCAATCCGCGGGCGTCGCGGACAGTGCCTTTTGTCGCCAAGGTCATTGGTGTGCCGATCGCCAAAATAGCGGCCCGGATTATGGCCGGCGACAGCCTTGCGAGTTTTAATCTGGGCCAGCGAGCGTTTGACCACATCGGCGTCAAAGAGGCGGTGTTTCCTTTTGCCCGGTTTCCGGGGGTCGACACCGTGCTTGGCCCGGAGATGCGCTCAACCGGAGAGGTCATCGGACTTGACACCTCCTTCCCCATCGCTTTCGCCAAGAGCCAGCTTGGCGGGGGCACGAAAGTGCCACGGAAAGGCACCGTCTTTGTTTCGGTACGCGACACGGATAAACCTCGGGTCGTGGAAACGATGCGCTTGCTGGCAAGCCTCGGCTTTAAGGTCCGGGCGACCGGCGGCACCGCCCGCTTTCTCGAAAGCGCCGGGGTCGAGGCTCAGCGCGTCAACAAGGTTTCGGAAGGCCGGCCGCATGTCGTCGATTTGATCAAAAATGGCGGCATCCAACTCGTGCTTAACACAACCGAAGGCGCGCAGGCCTTGGCCGATTCGCGATCGTTGCGCCGGGCCGCCCTCTTGCATAAAGTACCATATTATACGACGCTCGCCGGTGCGATTGTCGCAGCGCAAGGAATCCGGGCCTATCTTGCAGGCGATCTGGAAGTTCGTGCTTTGCAGGACTATTTTAGCTAGAACGTGGGAATGCGGGGGCTTGATAGAATCGAGCCGCTGCGACCTTCCCTTGCCGCCGCGCATTGCGCCGGCAACATAAGGGGTAAAGGACAATAGGAACAAAGGTACAATTACGGCGTCGCGTATATTCGTACAAAAGCCTTAAGCTCCGGGCATAAAGAGGAGCAGGAATCATGCACCGTCGCAGGTCTGCGGTTCGGCCGGACGAATCGGCGGAGATGGAACGTTGTTCGCGCGTTAAAAGAGAATAACCGCGTTAAGACGAGAAAAAATATGGATAAAATCCCCATGACGGCGGCCGGATACTCCACCCTCGAAAAGGAGTTGAAGCGGCGCCAACAGATCGAGCGCCCGCGCATCATCCAGGCAATCGCGGACTCGCGGACGCATGGCGATTTGGCCGAAAACGCGGAATATCATTCCGCTAAGGAAGCGCAGGCCTTAAACGAGATGCACATCGCCGAGCTTGAGGACAAATTGTCGCGCGCGGAGGTGATCGACGTATCGAAACTGTCCGGCAACACGATCAAGTTTGGCGCAACCGTGACGCTTGTCGACGAGGACACCGAGGAGAAGCGGGTTTTCCAGATCGTCGGCGAGGCCGAGGCCGATGTCAAGGCTGGCCGAGTGTCGATCACTTCGCCGACGGCGCGCGCCCTGATTGGCAAAAAGACCGGCGATTCGGTGGAAGTGAACACGCCGGGTGGCGGCAAAAGCTACGAAATCCTCGACGTCGCCTTTCAATAGCGGTCGCGGCCTTGCAGCGAAGCGGCACAGCCCCTCACACTTGTGCGCCGATCAGCCTTTCAACGATGCCCTTCAGCGCCTCGAAGCCAAAGGGCTTGGATAAAATCAGCGCGTCATTGAACCGGGGATCGATTTCCTGTCCTCCATGTCCCGTCGCAAAGGCCATCGGGATACCAAGCTTCATGAGGGCGTCGGCCACCGGATAGCAGTTCTCGTGGCCGAGCGACACATCGAGGATCGCCGCATCCAAAGGACCGCCAGCGATGAAGGCGAGAGCCGAGCCAACCGAGTGCGCCGGCCCCAAGATCTCACAGCCAAGTTCAGCGAGCCAATCCCGCAGCATCATCGCAATCAGCGGCTCATCGTCAAGCACGAGAATCCGCCGCATGGGCCTTCCCCAGCTATTAAGCCTACGATAAATAGTGTCCCTGGTGCCAGAGTCCAGCTGAGCCGTTCTGCATGCGCAGGTTGCGCTTGGCCCTGAAGGTCTGCTCGAATGCTTTTGCCCGTCAAACGCGCGCGTAATTATGTTTTCCTTGCCTTCGGACTCGTTCTCCTTGCTGGTCTCAGCACTCTTTATCTTGCTATTCGGGCCGGCGAGGCCGATCTTTGGGTCGCGCATACGCTGGAGGTGGAGAATACCACGAGCTCGTTGTTGAATGCTGTCGAGGATGGCTTATTAGCCATACGCGACTATTTGCGCATAGGACAAGCCAGCGAACTCGAGTTGGCCAATCAGGCCGTAACGGACCAAGCTTCGGTGCTCTCGCACCTCCGGCAGCTCACTTCGGACAATCCTGCAGAACAGGCGGCTTTGGATGAGCTCGAGCCTTCCCTGAAAAGCGGATTCGATGACGTCCGCAAGGGGCTAGCTGCAGCGCAAGAGGGACGGCGCGAAGAAGCGCTCGACCTCATAAAATCCGGCCGCGGCGCGGATTTGTGGAAGCAAATCAAGGCTAAAATCGGCGTCCTGAAGGAGCGCGAGCGCGTCCTGCTCGCTGAGCGCCAAGCCAAAAGTGCGGCGCTTCGCATTTGGCTCTTGGTCCTGATTTTTTGCAGTCTTGCGGGTGCTATCGGGCTCGCGGCATTTTTTTGGCGCGAAACGCAGATTGGCATCGACCGCCTGCGTGGACGGACGTCGGAACTCGAGGCCGAGATAAAGCTGCGGGAGGAAACACAGGACCGGCTGCGTCAGGCGCAGAAACTTGAAGCAGTCGGCCAGCTCACGGGAGGCATCGCACACGACTTCAACAATCTGCTAACGATAATTTTCGGCAATCTGGAGATTCTGCAGCGTCGGCTTTCCAAATTGCCGTTAGAAAAATTTGGGCCTGCCGTGACCGCATCGAAGCCGATTGAGGCGGCACTCCACGCGGCGGAAAGCGCGGCACAGCTCACCCGTCGGCTTCTCGCCTTCTCGCGCCAGCAGCCGCTCGATCCGCGCCAGCTCGACCTCAATCATACCGTTACCGGAATGTCGGACCTTTTGCGCCGCACCCTTGGCGAGGCCATCAGCATGGAGTCCATACTGGCCGGCGGCCTTTGGCCGGCATTCGCGGACGTGAACCAGCTTGAAAACGCCCTGATCAACCTCTGCCTCAATGCGCGCGACGCGATGCCGGAAGGCGGCAAGTTGACGATTGAAACGGCAAACGTCTATCTCGACGATGCGTATGCAATGCAATTCGCGGAAGTTCAGCCCGGGCAATACGTCTTGCTGAGCGTTGCCGACACGGGCGCCGGAATCGCCCCAGACGTCCTTCAGCATGTGTTCGAGCCATTCTTCACGACCAAACGGGGGGGCCAAGGATCGGGACTCGGCCTTGCCATGGTCTATGGCTTCGTCAAGCAGTCGGGCGGCCACGTCCGCATTTACAGCGAGCTTGCGCATGGCACCACAGTAAAGATTTATTTGCCGCGCCTCCTACAGGCGCAGCAGCTGGAAACTGCGCTGGCGGCGCTGCCGCACGACACGTCGCCAGCACCGCGGGCGTCGGCGGGCGAGACCGTGCTCTTGGTGGAAGACAACTCCGAAGTACGGGAATATGCGAAATCGGTATTGCAGGAATTGGGGTACGGCGTCATCGAAGCGCGAGATGCCGAACAAGCCTTAAAGGCGCTTCAGGATTCGCCCAGAATCGATTTGCTATTCACCGACGTCGTCCTGCCCGGGGCAAGCGGACGCGAACTTTTCGCCAAAGCATTAGAGCTGCAATCCGGTTTGCCTGTGCTGTTTACCACCGGGTACACGCGTAACGCCATCGTTCACCAGGGAAGGCTCGACCCCGGCGTGCATCTTCTGAACAAGCCCTATACCCAACGCGACCTCGCGTGGAAAATCCGCGCAGTCCTGGATAGCAAGGCGCCACAACCGGCAGCCGCCTGTTAAGGCAAGGACGAGGGCTGCACGAATGCAGTTGCTTCTTCATAAGCGCGCGCAAACCTATATTTTCCTTTCGTTCGGATTTGTTGCATGTGCTGGTTTGACCACGGCCTACCTCGCCACCCGGGCAGGTGAGGCCGATCTTTGGGTCGCGCACACGCTGAAGGTGCAGAGCACAGCGACCTCATTGTTGAATGCCGTCGAGGACGCCGAACTCGCTCAGCGCGGATTTCTGATCACCGCACAAGACCGCTACCTCGCACAAATCAATCAATTCTATCGCTCTATAACCTCGACCATGTCTGAGTTGAAACAACTCACGGCCGACGATACTGTCGAACAGGAGGCTCTGGCCGGCCTCGAGCACCTCATTGGCATCAGACTTGAGCAAATTCAGAGGACTCTGGCTCTTGTGCAAGAGGGTCAGCGCGGGAAAGCATTCGCTATGATAAAGTCGGGCCTCGACGCGGATTCGAAGAGGAACGTCGCGCCTGCGATCAGCGCCATTCAAGAGCGCGAGCGGGGTCTTCTCGGCGAGCGCCAAGCGACGAGTGCGGCCCTTCGCATCGGGCTCTTGGCCATGATCCTTTGCAGTCTTGCTGGCGCAATCGGGCTTGCCGGGATGCTGTTGCGGGAAGCGCAGAAGGCAATCGAACGGCTTCGCGAACGGACGGCGTTGCTCGAGGATGAGGCGAAGTTGCGGCGCGAAACCGAAGACAAGCTGCGCCAAGCGCAGAAACTTGAAGCGGTCGGCCAATTGACCGGCGGCATTGCGCACGACTTCAACAATCTTCTGACCATCATTCTCGGAAATTTGGACACGCTGCGCCGGCGCCTCTCAAATCTGTCTTCAGTACAGCTAGCGGACGAACCTCGGGACGTGCTGTTGAAGCTCGCCGATGCGGCACAGCAAGGGGCGCAAAGCGCGGCGCAGCTCACCCACAGGCTGCTCGCCTTTGCCCGGCGCCAGCCGCTCGAGCCCGTCAAGCTCGACCTCAATCATCTCGTCTCCGGGATCACGGAATTTCTCCGCCGCACATTGGGAGAAACGATTGATCTGGAATGCATACTCGGCGGGGGCCTGTGGCCGATTTTCGCCGACGCCAATCAGCTTGAGTCGGCCATTGTCAATCTTTGCGTTAACTCACGCAACGCGATGCCCAATGGCGGCAAGCTGACGATTGAGACGTCCAATGCTTATCTGGACGAGATCTATGCGGCACAATTCGACGGTGTCGCCGCCGGCCAATATGTTTCCCTTAGCGTAACGGATACGGGCGCGGGCATTGCGCCAGAGGCCCTGGAGCATATTTTCGAGCCCTTTTTCACGACCAAGCCCGGGGGCAAGGGTTCCGGGCTTGGCCTCGCCATGGTCTATGGGTTTGTCAAGCAGTTAGGCGGACATATTCGCGTCTATAGCGAGCCCGGGCAAGGCACGACCGTTAGAATTTATCTGCCGCGCCTTATGCATGCCGAAAAGATGAGGGCCGCTCCCGCTGCAAGGCCCGCCGATACCGCCGCGGTGCCGCGCGCCGCGCGGCAGGAGACACTGCTTGTCGTCGAGGATAGTCGAAACGTCCGGGAGTATGCAAGATTGGCACTTGAAGAACTCGGTTACTCGGTCATTGACGCGGGTAGCGCCGAGGAGGCCCTGCAGATCCTCGAAGGGCCGCGTCAGATCGACCTTCTGTTCACCGATGTCGTATTGCCCGGTAAAAACGGGAGGGAGCTTTCGGAGATGGCTCTAAATTTGCGTCCCAATCTGGCCGTACTCTTCACGACTGGATACACGCGCAACGCCATTATCCATCAGCAGCGGCTCGACGCCGATGTTAAGTTACTAAATAAGCCCTACACGCAGCGGGAACTCGCGCTAAAAATCCGCGACGTTCTGGCTAGCAAACCGGAACCCGCAAGCGCCAAATAATTGTCGGCTGCCATCGGAAATAGCCATCATGCAAAAAAGCCCCGCTCGTGCGGGGCTTTTCCGTGGCCTAAGCCAAGGTTAGTCGTTTCGTCCGCCGCCTGTCAGCTGCAACAGCGCGACGAAGATGTTGATGAAATCGAGATAGAGCCTCAACGCCCCGTTCACGGATTTCTTCACTGCGATCTCATAGCCGTCACTCGCATAGTACATTTCCTTGATATCCTGCGTATCCCAAGCGGTCAGGCCCGAGAAAATCAGGACCGAGAGAAACGACAGAGCGAACTGAAGCCCAGTGCTATGCAGGAAGAGATTGACCAGGCCGGCAATCACGACGCCAATGAGGCCCATGATCATAAAGGATCCCATAGGCGACAAATCGCGCCGCGTCGTATAACCATAAAGGCTCAAGCCTCCAAACGCGGCCGCGGTGATAAAGAAGGCCCGGGCGATTGAGGTTCCCGTATAGACAAGCAGGATCGTCGAGAGCGACAAGCCCATCGCCGCCGCGAAGGTGAAGAACAGAGTGCGCGCCGACGAAGCCGACATCCGGTTGATGCGGAACGAGAAAAAGAGAATGAAGGCAAGCGGCAGCAGCATCACCAGCCAATGCAGCGGGCTGAAATAGAGCGCGACGCCAAAGGAGGTGAGCATCAAATGCCCTGCGTGGCCTACCGCCTGGGCGGGATCGGTCGTAACGGCGAACATATTGACGCCCAGCGCCACCACGCCGGTGAGCGCCAAGCCAACCAACATGTTGTTATAGACGCCCAGCATATAGCTGCGCAGGCCCTGGTCGATCTCGGCGCGACCGATCCGTGCGGCGCCCTGCCCCCAGCGGGCACTAGGGTTACGGTCGTAGTCGGACATGTTTTCCTCTAAGGTTATGGAGGCTTAACCGCCTCCGGCCGCTGTCCTTACTAAAAACAGCGTCGGGGGTAATATGGCGCATGCAAGCGTCGCGCACAAGGGCAGCTTAGGGTGAACTATCGTTAAGGTAAGGCAATGCCAATAACTACAAATCGCGCAGATAAGGGCCTGGCTTGCGGCCAAGAATTCGCCAAGTCCCTAAAAGACCGAGCAAAATGGTCAGGACGACAGCGATTGCCGCAGCAGCGAGGGCCTGTGGCCAAAGCCATGCAAATTTAAGCTCCATCACGCCACGCACGATCGCATAGGCGGCAGCAGTCCCCGCCGCCACGCCGAAAAGAGCGGTTGCGGTTCCGATGAGCGCAAATTCATAGACATAAGCGGCTAAAAGGCGCGGCCTGGTGGCGCCGAGGGTTTTGAGCACGGCGGCATCATGGATGCGGGTGTTCTGCCCGGCCGCAAGCGCGCCGCCCAAAACCAGGATCGAAGCCAAAAACGCCACACTCGAGGCCGCCCTTACCGCGATCGCAAGCTCGCCCACAATGCCATTTACTGCATCGAGCGCGTCTTTGACACGTATGATCGTCAGCGCGGGGAAGGCCGCAGAGATTGCGCGCGACAGCGCCGTTTCCCGCGCAGAATCCACCCCGCCCGCAAACGTCAGCGTCGCGAGATCATCGTAGGGCGCGCCAGCAAAACTGTTGGGAGAGAACACCAGCACGAAATTGATTCCGAAGGTCAGCCAGTCGACCTTCCTTGTGCAAGCGATTCGAGCTGTCACTTCGCGGCCCAGCACGTTGACGGTAATTTCGTCACCTACCGCAAGGCCGAGCCCCGCCGCGATTTGGGCCTCAATCGAGACGAGATTCGGGCCGCGATAATCCTGCGGCCACCAGGCCCCGCTGTCGATACGCGACCCTTCCGGCACGGTGCTTGCGAAGGTGATCCCGCGATCGCCTTCAAGCACCCAGGCAACGCTTTGCTTCGGATGGATCCTCTCGGCTTTTGCGCCTTTCACTCTGACGATGCGGCCGCGCAACATCGGCACGAGTTCGGTCTCGCCATCCGGCGCTTCTTTCTTTAGGAAACTGATAAAGGCTCCGGCTTGGGCGTTCGGAACATCGAGGAAGAAGAAGCTTGGCTCTCTACTTGCAATCGATTGCCGGAGCTCGGCCCGAAGATTGCCGTCGATCAGCGTCAGCGTGACGAGAAGCGCAAGACCGAGGCCGAGAGAAAGCACGGCCGAAGGCGTGAGCGCGCCTGGGCGGCATATATTGCCAACCGCAAGCCGCAGCGCCACGCTGCGCGTGCGCGGGACATTTTTGGCGCCCGTAGCGATTAAGTAGGCAGCACCCCGCAGCAGCGCAAAGGCAGCAAATGTCGCACCGACATAGATCCAAACCAGTATGGGATCGGCCGCAAACGCGAAGATCGCGAGAATGAGACAGAGCGCCGCGGCCAAAGCTAATAGAACGTAACGCGCCCGCGGCCGCGCTTGGCTTTGCTCAACCTGGCCGCGAAACAGCGCCTGAACCGGAATGTCGTGTGCGCGGCCAAGCGGCTCCGCCGAAAATGCAAGCGCGGTCAAAAGGCCATAGAGGAGGCCCTTGCCTATCGCCGAATGATAAACGGCGGGCGCAATCGGAAAAGGAATAAAAGCCCCGAAAAAGGATGTGATAACAAAAGGCAAAGCGGTTCCTATCGCCGCGCCGGCCGCCGCTCCCGCGCTTGCAACGAGCATCGCTTGCGTGAGCACTAAAGCAAAAACCATGGACCCGGTCGCGCCAAGAGATTTTAGGGTCGCGATCGTTTCCCGCTTCCGCTCGACAAAACCGCGGATTGCATTGGCAACGCCGACCCCGCCGACAATGAGCGAGGTGAGCCCGACAAGGGTCAAAAACTCGGTGAACCGGTCGAGATAGCGCGAGAACTGCGGCGAGATGTTTTTGCGCGTGCGGATGTCCCAGCCGGCTTTTGGAAATTTTTCTTTCGCCGCTCGTAGCAAGCCCTCGATTTCCTCGTCGCTCGCCGGATTGCCCTTTACCACGACGCGATAGTGCTGCTTGACGAGCGACCCTGGCTCCAGCAGTCCCGCGGTCCGCAGCGCCTTTTCGGAGATCAAGACTGGCGGGCCAAATCGAATGCTGCTCGCGAGCCGGTCGGGCTCAGAGACAAGCACCGCGCGGATTTGAAAATGCGCGAGCCCAATCATGACACGCGCGCCGATCTTCAAGCCAAGCCGGCCAAGCAGCGCCGCATCCGCCGCCATCCCAAAGGCGCCATCCCGTTGGGCCAAAATCTCGGGAAGAGGCAGCGGGGGATCGAGCACGGGGCCTTTCGCAAGCGGATAGGCGTCATCGACCGCCTTGATCTCGGCGAGGGTTGCATCGCCGCTGGCGCTGCGGGCCATCGCCCGCACTTGCGCCACAACCGTAAGCCGCCCTTGGCTTTCGAGAAAGGCCCGTTCGGACGCGGTCAATTCCCGCTGCGCGACATCGAAGGAGATGTCCCCGCCAAGGATCGCGCGGCCCTCCCTTGCGAGCCCGTCTTTCAGCGATAGCGATACCGAGCCGACGCCGGTAATCGCGAAAACGCCAAGCGCGATCGAGGCAAGAAAGACAAAAAACCCGCGGATGCCGCCGCGAAAATCGCGCAACGCAAGCCGCAAAGTGAGCGAAGCCGGCAGGCCGGAACCGCCGCCGTTCCACCCCATGTCTCAGTTTGGCTCGATAGGCGAACGGAACGGAAGACTCGCGCGGTTTGGGTCGGCCAGGGCCGCCTGAAGCGCTCTCTCCATATCCTCCTTGTTGAACGGCTTTCGAAGCAATGGCACCGCCCGGAACTGCGCAGGCAGCGTCTCCTTGTCGTAACCGGTCGCAAAGACAAACGCGACGCCTCGCTCTGCCAGCGAATCTGCTATGTCAAAACTCGTTCGGCCATTCAGGCTGATATCGAGAATTGCCGCGTCGAACGGTAGTGATTTGGCCTTCTCGAAGGCGTCCATATACCTCGGCGCCACACCGATGACCTCGCAGCCGATCTCGGCGACGATATCTTGGACGAACATTGACACTAATGAGTCGTCTTCGACCACGAGCACTCGCCGGCCTGTTAGATCGCCTTCAGCCCTTGTCATGCTCTGATCTCCCGTGCGCGCCGCCCATTATGCTGGCTGCTCTTCGGCCTGAATTTCCTCGAGGGGAGCATCGATCGTACAAACCACACCTTCCCGCGCGAAGTCCAATCGAACCTCCCCGGAGACATCTTGCGCAAGTCCCTGCTCGATTAGACGCGATCCGAACCCGCGCTTGTGGGGCGTCTCGACTAGCGGACCGCCTCTCTCTGTCCAGCGAAGCTTAAAACGTTTGGGGATATCTTCGCTAAATCCCCAGCTTAACTCGACGCCGCCCGCTCCATCCGAAAGCGCGCCGTATTTCGCCGCATTCGTGGCGAGCTCATGCAAAGCCAGGGAAAGCGCCAACACGGCCCTTGGCCGAAGCCATATGTGCGGCCCTCGGACTTCAAACCGTGATTGCGAATCGTGGCGATAAGGGGAGACGGCTTCGGTAACTATTTCAGAAAAGTCGGCGCCTTCCCAAAAATTTCGGCTGAGCAAATCATGCGCCTTTGAAAACGCCGCGAGCCTCGCCGCGAACGCCGACCGCATATCCTCCGGCGATTTGGAGCCGCGCATCGTTTGATGTGCAAGCGACTGCACGACGGCGAGTGTGTTCTTAACCCGGTGGTTAAGCTCGTTGATGAGTAGAGCTCGGCCCTTATCGGCCTCCATAAGCCGCGCTTCGCTTTCACGCAAGGCTTGGTTGACGGCGATCAGTTGCGCACGCTGCTTTTGCGCGGTCAGGTCGGTAACCAGTATCCCGACCGTTGCCTCGGTGCCCGCCGATAGCGCGCTGAGTGTACGGTATACCGGCAAAGGCGCGCCATCACTTCGCTGCAGGTTGACCTCGCCGCAGCTGGTCCAGGCTAGCCCATCGCGGAGCAGGGCGTGATACGACGCTTGCTCGGAGGTCGCGATAAAGCCGTGCAGAGGCGCACCGATAAGTCGCTCATGGGGAACTTTCAGCAGATTAGCGAGGCTCAGATTACAATAAAGAACGGCACCGCGAGCATTTAATATGGCTGCGCCCTGCTGTGTCTGCTCTACCAGGATGCGGTACGGGCGGTCCGCGCCTTCCAGTGTATAGACCCGGCTGCCTTCCGGGTCGTCAACCACGAACGCATCGACGGTCCCTTCGCGAATGGCGCGCACCGTCTGCTCGGCTTCCTCCAGCCGCCGCCACAGATCCTCGTTTTCCGCCTTCAGCGTCTCAATTGACATCAGGTGTCCCAGCGGCGACTAGTCCTTGCGGTCTAGATCCAAGCCTAACAGCACCCGCTCTTTATCGGCCAAATTGCCGACCAGCCGGCGCAGCGGTAGAGGCAGCTTCTTTATGAGCGTGGGCAGGGCGATGATCCGCTCGTTGGTGGCTAAAAGCGGCTGTTGGTAAATGTCGATCACTTCGAGATCATAGCGTCCGTCCAGGCGTTCTTCGCATATCTCCTTGATGACCGCCAACGCTTCCATAGACTGTGGAGACATTCCCGTGAGATACAGCCGCAAAACATAATTCGCCTTCTCCGCATTTTCCCGCAGCGACTTTTGGAACGCACCAGTTTGCGGCTGCAGCTTCTTCATACGTTAGCCCTTGCCCGTGCCTTTGACGGCGGGGCCCGCAGGCCGCAGTTGCAGCCCTACCAGCGTGCGCTCCGTGTCGCGGAGATCGCCGACGATCTTCCACATTGGTGCGGGCAGCTTCCGCACCAGCGTTGGAATCGCAACTATCTCATCACCCGCAGCCAACTGCGGTTGCTCCAAAAGGTCGATGACTTCGATCGTGTATTGGCCATTGAGATGTTCCTCGCAGAGCTTCTTCAGATTGCCGAAGGCACAGACCTCGCCGTCTGACCCGCCACGTATAAACGCAGTTCCCAGGATTTGGGTTCCGCCGCTTGATCCTTGGCTGCTCCCTTCATCTGGGCTTTCCCTCTGGTGTTTGAGCCTGGGCGGAAGCCTCGTCAGCTCGGCGGCTTGCACCCATCGCTTTGCGATCCTCGGCACGCACGCCTTCCCTAGTCCGGTCTCGGGCGATAGCTCGTCCGAATTCTTCGTCTTCAGCCTCGAATTCCTTGCGCATGGCCAAAATGCGGGCTTCGAATGCTTCCCGCTTGCGCTCCCGCTCGCGCTGCTTGCCTTCGAGCTGCTGCCGTTGTGATAATGCGTCGGTGTGATAATGCGTCGGCTTTCTCCCTCGCCTCTTGGGTTAGCCGGGCCGAGCCGGTGAGAACGTCTTCCGGCCCCACATAGACGTCCGCAGCTCGACACCGCGGCTGGTCAGCAGAAATTCGCGAATCTGATTGGAGTGCCGCGCGACTTAAGAATATACATCGCCAGAATATACATCGCCCGGTTGCGCTCGCCGCTTGACTCTATGTCCCGCAATAATAACCACGTGTCCGCAAGCGAAGAGATGCCGGTTTCGTTCGCCTCCAAGGTTCGCTCCCCGGACGTCAAACTATTCAACAAACTCGTGATGCCTCCTGCTTTCAAGAAGTCGATTAGCCGGGTCAGCATGGCTGCCGCCTCCCCGGAGCTGCCTGCCTGGACCAAGTTGGTGACGGGGTCAACCACGACGACCTGAGGTGTAAACTCCTGGACCAGCCTGTGAAAGACGGCGAGGTGCATTTCCAATCCACACATCGTGGATCGGACGGCGCGGAAGCGCAGCAGGCCCTTTTTCGCCCATATCTCAAGGTCCAAGCCAATCGAGCGCATGTTGCGGATGAGCTGGCTTTGCGATTCCTCGATGGCAATGAAAAGGCAGCGCTCGCTGCGCTGACAGGCAGCGTGAACGAAATGCGCTGCGATGCTGCTCTTCCCGCTGCCGGCTTTGCCCGATACGAGAACGGTGCTGCCGCGAAAATATCCCTTCCCGCCCAACATCGCATCCAGCCGGGGGATTCCGGTCGCAATTCGCTCGTCCGAAGCTTTATGCTGCAAGCCCAATGATGTTATAGGCAAGACAATGATACCGTCGTCGTCGATCAGGAACGGGTACTCGTTCGTGCCATGGATTGAGCCGCGGTATTTTACTATGCGCAGGCGCCGGGTCGATATCTGGTCGATGGTGCGATGATCAAGCAGGATCACGCGATCGGAGACATATTCTTCCAGTCCTTGGCGGGTTAATGCGCCCTCCCCGCGCTCGCCGGTAATAACAGCCGTCACACCCTGGTCCTTGAGCCAGCGGGAACAGGCGGCGGAGCTCCGCGCGTACGATGGCCTCGTTGGAAAGACCACCGAATAGAGACTCGATGGTATCGAGCACCACGCGCTTCGCGCCAATTTGCTTAATCGCGTAGCCTAAGCGGATGAACAGCCCCTCAAGATCGTATTCCCCGGTTTCTTTGATCTCGCTGCTCTCTATCCGCACGAAGTCGACTATGATTTCTTCTGCTTCGACAAGCCCTCCAAGTCGAAAACCGAGGGAGCGGACGTTCGGCGTCAATTCCGCGGCGGTTTCTTCAAACGCCATCAGTACGCCGGGTTCGGCCTGCCGCGCGGCAAGCCGCCCCCGGTAATTTCATCCAGGCCTTGGATGCCGGTCGGAGCTTTGGGCAAGCTGCGGGTAAGCTCAGTCACAGGGGGGCCGAAAGAAGTTTCCTCGCAGCGCCTCGCGCACTGCCCAAGATAATTACGGCGCCAAAGCTGAAAGGCCAATCAAATTGGGGCAGGCACCCAAAACCCGTTAACCAGTTTCAGGGAAGTGCACGGCAAGCCAGATGGTGGGCCTATCCTCGGCGGTCCATTCGACGCGGTGCTTTGTCCGCGCCGGGATGAGAGCACAGTCGCCTGCCGACATGACCCTGACCTCGCTCTCTAGCGCAGTCCGGCCAACCCGCGCAAGACCATAACCCATTCTGCCCAGGGTTGATCGTACCAAAACTCCGGCGGACTCTTTTGGCCCAACGAGACGATACGCTCGATCTTGAGATTGGAAGAATCAACGAGGCTCGTGACGAATTCTTGACCGGCGTCGCCATGAGCCTCGGCTGGAAGGCGCCGCCGCGCGAATTCCGTTCG
>JBPYDY010000261.1:0-2818 GCA_051986155.1 Methylocella sp. | reverse complement strand
CGCAAGTCCTTCCCGTTAAGCTCGATGAGATCGAAGGCGCAAAGCACAGCCGCCTGATCGTGTTGGCGGTAGCGGATGAGGTCGAAGACTGAGAGGCCGCTTTCGTCAACCACAATCGCCTCACCATCGATGAAGCACGACTGGACGGGAAGGTTCGCGACCGCTTCGACGATCTTGGGAAAGCGGTCGGCGAAGTTGTATCCGTTTCGGCTCAAGAGCCGAACACCTTTGGCATCTCGCCTAGCAAGGATGCGGAAGCCATCGTGCTTGATCTCATGTATCCAGTCAGGCCCCTTCGGAGGCTCCTTTGCCCGTTGGGGCAGGCATGGGGAAATCGCAGTGCGGAACATACGAAGACATATAGGCACCAACGGCTCGGCGGGGGACTGGCAATAGCGCCCGGCACGCCTATCGCAGCAGTTGTCTCGCTGTCGGCGATGTGGAAGTCAGAGCGCAGCTGCTACTCGCGCGCAACCACAGAAGGCTTCGTGGGGCTAGACAGCGACGGCTTGCGCCTTCCGCTTCCTGCGCCAGCCGAGCAGACCTAATGCGCCAATGCCGGTGGCGAAGAGAGGGAGCGCGGCGGGAAGCGGTGTGCCGTTCACTATTCCAGGACTAAAAACGAGCGAATAACCGGTTGCGTCAAAATCGGGCGCGAAGCTGAAAGTGGGGTCAACAGATTGGGTGCTTGTTCCGCTGGATAATTCGTTGGTTACTTCTACGATGGCATCAGCTTGTATGAATACCGTATATACTGAGGAGGTCTCGAGGGTCAGCTCCTGGTTTACACTGAATCCTCCTCTCACCCCGCCAGTACAAGTCTGAGGAGCGTAGCCGAAACACTGATAAAGCAAACCTACGCCTGACAAACCAAAGAGTATTTGGTTGGCACCCGTAAGCGGCGTGGAGACGCCCGTTGCTTGCACCACCACTCGCGCGGTCGGCCCAGGTCCGACTACTTCCATTTGATAGCTCAGCGACAATTGGGCTTCGGCGCTCGCCCCGAAACCGCTGGCGTCCGCGACACCGTAGACACTTGGGGCCAAGGGGGCCGGCGAAGTGCCTACGAAGTGCGCAACACTGCCCAGTGACCAGCTTCCAAAGGCATTTGCGCCCCCTGAAATCACCTGCTCTCCGGTTTGAGAAAATATAGTTGATGCGCTGCTTATCGTAACGCAAGAGCTGGCGGAGCCTGTCGCGCAAGCAACCACAACGCCGTGAAAGTCGTAGGCCCCTAAAACTGGTAGGATGGTACTTGACCAAGCCGTTGATGATGTGACTACCATCGCGCTGAGTATTGCAGCAACCGACAAAGTCGGCTTGTGCAACATTTTGCCCTCCAGCCCAGACCTGCTCGATCTTAGAGAGCCTCGAACGTTTTGGTTGTGGTCGTCAAGGTAGATCGGAGATGCCATCTAGCACTTTACTAGGAAAAGGCCGCTAAAATACATTTTCATTGTGTGATTTTAAGCAGCCGCTTGCGCCGGCTACGCCGGACAACCGTTCACGGCGGGGAATAAGCGTACAAACAAAAAGACCGCCCTTGCGAGCGGTCCTTCTGAACAAGCTGATTGTCGGCTCAGGCTCTGTTTTCCGTCTGCGGCGCCAGCCAAACAGATCCAGCGCGCCGAGACCAGATGCGACAAGCGGGAGGGCCTGTTTATGTCTTCTGAACTGAAGGAAACGGTCCATATCGCCGGCGCCGGCGGATTTCTTGAAGCCATAGAGCCGGGCGCGCTCGGCTCGGCTCGCCCTTATCCCAACTTTGGCTTTTCTGGTACTTGCCGCCTGATGGCCATCTCTAGCGATTTGTCTTGAAGGGCTCGCTCCATAATCTCCAGGGCAATTTTTTTCTGTGCTGCGCGGTTAGGTGCCCGGCGCAATCCCGGAAAGGCGGCAATCATTCGCCTTATTAGTTGTTGCCGTCGAAGCCGGGCATCCGAAACCCGTTTGATCGTGGCGGCATATGCCCATGCCTCGAAGACTTGCGCTTCAACCGGCATGCCGCCGGCTACACGACCGAAATCGTGACAGGCAAAGAAAAGCACGATTTCGACATCATCGTCCTCAAGATCAATTGTCCCGGTCGGGTCCCGATCGGCGTGTTTGAAAAAGTTAGCAGTTTTGCTTAGCGGGCGAATCATTTCCTCGACCTTCATACCGCGCGCAACCGCAATCTCTTTCTGAACCGTCTCAATTTCGAGGTGCTTCCCAACCTGTCCTACTACCTCGCGGACGGCATTGGCGAGTGTGTAAATCGGAGCGAGGTGATCATCCTGGAAATACATTCGAACAGCGGTCTTTAACTGTGCTTCTGCAGCATCAATTTTTGTCAGACTGAGCCTATGTCCCTTTGGACGGCGCATCAGATTGTTTCCCGTAGAAATTCCGGCAGCTTGGCGATGTCATTGCGCTGATTTATGGGGAATTCATTCTGGCAGCTGCAATCGATCGGCACATCAGCAGGCGCCGCTGGGGCGCTGCAGGGCATTCTATTCGCCAAGCATAGACGCGACCGCCGCAGCCTCGTACGGCTTACCGGTTGACGCAACATAGCCGCGCTCGGCAAGGGCGGCTGCGACTTTCCGTAACGAGACCGGCCGACGATCCGGATCGGAACGGCGCAACTGGCGGGCCAGCTCGACCATCTCAGGCCGTGATTCGGCATAGCTCTTGCGGCCGCCGCACTTCTCGCCGGCGGCAATCCTGCGGTCGCGAGCGGCTTTTAGCTTGGCCACCAACGTGGCCTTCTCGAACTGGGCGATGGCACCCAGTACCTGTCGTACTAACACCGCAGTGGGTGTGTCCTCCGTGAAGA
>JBPYDY010000260.1:0-4293 GCA_051986155.1 Methylocella sp. | reverse complement strand
CCTATGGGCATCCCGGATTTTTTTATCCAACTCTCGATCCAAGGTGCCGCATCGTCCCCATGCCGGAGGCGAGCCTCTACGGCGACACGGCGCGTTTGCGGCCGACAGCGGTCTGCCAGTCGCGCGGGCTTTATGCGGACTCCGTGCTGTTTCCGTAGTTCGATTTTCCTCGATTCGATTGGCGGGGGCGAGAGTTGCACCAAACCATCACATCGACCAAAGTTAACGCGTTCGGGTCAAGAAAATTTCTTCCCGTTCGGCTATTCGAATGCTGCGGGGTTCGATCCCTCCGCACCCTGCCGGGGCGTTTTCGTATTTGACTAGCGCCAACGAGCCAAAGTTGAACTCGCCTCCGGACCGGCCGTCCTTCCCCCGAGGACGGCCGGAATCTTAGATCAGAGCTTGGCCGTCACCGCCTTGATCTCGGTATAATTGGCGAGCACCTCGCCGCCCATCTCCCGCCCCCATCCGGATTGCTTGTAGCCGCCAAAGGGCAAGGATGCGTCGAAGACGTTGTGGCAGTTAATCCACACCGTGCCGGAGCGGATGAGGCTCGCGAGCCTATGCGCCTTGCCGATGTCCTTTGTCCAGACGCTGGCAGCGAGGCCATAGATCGTGTCATTCGCCTGTCTCGCGATCCTCTCCAAATCGGCATCCTCAAACGGTTCGGCGCAGACCACCGGTCCGAAAATCTCCTCGCGGACGACCTTCATCGTGGGCCTGGTGTTGGAAAGCACGGTCGGCTCGACGAAATAGCCGCCGTTGCCGCCGGCCTTTTTGCCTCCGGTCACAAGTTTGGCGCCCTCCTCGACGCCTGACTCGATATAGCCCGTCACACGCTTGAACTGCTCGTCGGAAACCAAGGGACCCATGTCGGTCGCCGGATCGAGCCCCGGCCCAAGCTTGATCTTTTTTGCTTCGGCCGACACGCCTTCGACCAGCCGGTCGTAGACACTCTTGTGCGCATAGAGCCGCGAACCGGCGCAGCAGCACTGGCCATGATTGTAGAAGATCGCGCCGGCCGCCCCGGGAATCGCCGCACCGATGTCCGCGTCGCCAAGAACAATCGTCGGCGATTTACCCCCGAGCTCGAGCGATACCTTCTTTAGATTGCCGGCCGCGGCCTTGACGATAAGCTTGCCGACCTCGGTCGAACCGGTGAACGCGACCTTGTCGACGCCATCGTGCGCCGCGAGCGCCGCACCCGCCGTCTCGCCGAAACCGGCGAGGATGTTGACGACACCCTTCGGAAATCCCGCTTCCTGGATGAGCTCGCCGAGGCGAAGTGCGCTCAGCGGCGTCTGCTCCGCGGCTTTCAGCACGATGGTGCAGCCGGCGGCGAGCGCCGGGGCGAGCTTCCATGCCGCCATCAGCAGCGGGAAATTCCAAGGAATGATTTGGCCGACGACGCCGACGGGCTCGCGCACCGTGTAGGAAAGGAACTCGTTCGGCGCCGACCATGGGATGGTCGAGCCCGTAATCTTCGTCGCCCATCCGCCCATGTAGCGGAACATGTCGATCGTGAGCGGAACGTCGCCGGCGCGCGCAACGGAAAGCGGCTTGCCGTTATCGATCGACTCGATCTCCGCGAACTCTTCCAGATGCTGCTCGATTAGTTCGGCGAGCTTCCACATCAGCCGGCCGCGCTCCGATCCCGTCATCTTGCGCCAAGGGCCTTCGTCGAAGGCGCGCCTTGCCGCGCGCACCGCCCGATCGACGTCCTCCTTGTCGGCCTCGGCAACCTGCGCCAGCACCGTGCCCGTTGCCGGATTGTAGACCGAAAACGTTTTGCCGGACGCCGCCGCCACCCATTCGCCATCGATCAGCAGCTTGCGGTGATGCGACAGGAAATCCGCGGTTGGCTTGCTGAGCCTGCTGTCCAGCGCAATTGTGTCCATGCCTTCCTCCTTCAGCTCTAAAAACAAAGAGCCATAAGTTTCGTTTTTTACATCAATTTCAACTGGAGGACAGCACGCATCCCCGCCAGAGATGGCGGGCTCAAGCGATACCGATTGACAATCGAGGCGCTGCCGGGCGAGCCGAGTGCTTGGCGCGGACGAGGCTGGGCGCCGCCACCCTCTCGGTGATCACGGCAAAGCTGGCGCTCGCGCCTTGCTCTTTTTCGCGCCTTGCTCTTTTTCATGTGCCAATTCATATCGGCGCCATGCGCAAAAGAACGCCCGCGGCCAGCAAATCGCCAGCCAAAGTGACCGCCCGCCCCGCTTCGCCGCGCGAGGCACCGCGTAGGGCGAAGCCCGATCCGAGCGGCAAAGCAGGGACTGGGAGCCCAAAGCTGCCCGGTCCAGCAAAGGTCGCCGAAATCTTCCACCGCTTTCAAGCCGCCAATCCGAATCCCAAAAGCGAGCTTGAATATAAGGATCCCTTCACCCTTCTTGTCGCCGTCGTGCTGTCAGCGCAAGCGACCGACGCCGGCGTGAACAAGGCGACGCGGGCGCTGTTTGCCGTTGCCGATAGCCCGGCCAAGATGCTCGAGCTCGGCGAGGCGCGGCTCGAGGCAATGATCAAGACGATCGGCCTTTACCGCACCAAGGCAAAAAACATCATCGCCATAGCGCAAAGGCTGCTGAAGGAATTTGGCGGCGAGGTCCCGCCAAGCCGGGACGCGCTCGAGAGTCTTCCAGGCGTCGGCCGCAAGACGGCGAACGTGATTCTCAATGTCGCTTTCGGTACGCCTGCAATTGCCGTCGACACCCATATTTTCCGGGTGGCCAACCGGATTCCGCTAGCAATCGGCAAGACTCCGGTTGAAGTCGAAGCCGGGCTCGAAGAAATCGTGCCCGAAGCGTTCAAACACGATGCACATCATTGGCTGGTCCTGCACGGAAGGTATGTCTGCAAAGCCCGCGCCCCGCTTTGCGGCCGCTGCCTTATTTTCGAGCTCTGCCAATGGCCGGGAAAGCCGCCCCAGGCCCAAGTTTCCGGTTGATCGGCCAGGCCATCCACCGGCGGCGAAAAAAGGCTTCCCTTGACAAGCCGATCATGTTGATGGCCTCTCCCGTTCATCTAAAGTTGCAGGAGAGACATGACCGACTTTTTCCGTGAAGTGGACGAAGAGGTCCGCCGCGACCGGCTCATAAAGTTATGGACGGAATACCGCTATGTCTTGATCGGTGCGGCCGTTTTGCTCGTGGCCGGGACCGGGGCGTGGCGGTTCTACACAGAATACCGCGACAGCACCTCTGAGGCCGTGGGCGCCAAATTCGAAGAAGCCATGCAATTGGCGCGCGACGGCAAACCCGAGGAAGCAGCGGCGGCATTTGATGCGTTGATCAAAACGGCACCCGCGGGCTACGCAAGTCTGGCGCGGCTGCGTATGGCGGGCGAGCGTGCGGCGCAGGATCCGCAGGCGGCGATCAAGGCCTATGAGGAGCTGGCGGCAGACCCAACGGCCGATCCGGCCTACAAGGATTTTGCCAGGCTGCGGGCCGCCATGTTGCGTGTCGACACGGATGAGCCGGCGGAATTCGAACGCAAATTCGCGGCATTTGCCTCAGATAGTTTTCCCTATCGCTATCAGATGCGCGAGTTGCTTGGTCTTGCCGCGCTGAAGCGGAACGCCTTCGATTCGGCCGTGAACTGGTTTGACGGCATTGTTGCCGATACGCGGGCGCCGCCTGAAATCAAGCTGCGTGCGCGGGCGCTGCTCGATATGGCCAAAGCCTCATCCGTCGTGCCAAGCAACACGCAAGCTACAATCCCGCCGGCTGGCAATCAGCAAGGCAATTGACTGTGCCAAAAAATGTTCACCGTGGCGATCATTGGCAGGCCGAATGTCGGGAAGTCGACACTGTTCAACCGGCTCGCCGGGAAAAAGCTCGCGCTTGTCGACGACGCGCCCGGGGTGACGCGCGACCGGCGCGAGGGCGAAGCGAAACTCGGCGGTCTCAGCTTTAGGATCATCGACACCGCGGGGCTCGCAGAGGGCGACAGTGCCTCCTTGCCTGGAAGAATGCGGGCGCAAACCGAAACCGCGGTCGAACTTGCCGATGCCATTTTTTTCGTTTTCGACTCGCGCTGCGGCGTGACACCTGCCGACCGCTTTTTTGCCAATCTCATCCGCCGCGCAAACAAGCCCGTGATCCCGATCGCCAACAAGGCGGAAGGACGCGGTGGCGCTGCAGGTGCCCTCGAAGGTTTTGATTTGGGCTTTGGCGATCCCATCGCGCTCTCCGCCGCGCATGGGGAGGGACTGAGCTTGCTGTTTGATGCCTTGCGCGAGGCTCTTCCGGTCGAGACGGCATTGCCTGACGAGCTCACGCGAGCAGATGGAGA
>JBPYDY010000259.1:0-3659 GCA_051986155.1 Methylocella sp. | reverse complement strand
CGGCCCGGCGGTTGTCGTAACAAAAAGATACGTGCTCGAAGGCGAGCCTCCCTTCCGTCACCATGAGCGGCTTTGCGCCGGGACGGTCTTCGATCTCGGGGCGCTGGCCAAGCACGCCAAACATCATTTCGATATCAATCACCGACTGCCTGATCTCGCGATAGACGACGCCCATGAAATTGAGCGGCTGATAGAGCTGAATCATCATTGCATTGATCAGAATGAAATCGCCGACAGTGTTGGCCCCGCTCGTGATGCCATGGATGCTCATCGCCATCGCGGCCGTGAGCCCGATCGTGAATATGACGGCCTGGCCGGCGTTGAGAAAGGCTAGAGAAGTGTAAGTCTTGATGCTCATGCGCTCATAGCGGGCGATGGATTTGTCGTAGCGGCTTCTCTCGCGGTCTTCCGCGTTGAAATATTTCACCGTCTCGAAATTGAGCAGGCTGTCGATTGCCTTCGTGTTGGCGTCGGTGTCGCTTTCATTCATGGCGCGCCTGATTGCAATCCGCCAATTGGTCGCCGCAGTGGTGAACCCCATATAGGCGATTATCATCGCCGTCACGACGGCGGCATAGCGCCAATCGAATTGAATTAGAAAAACCCCGAGGATCAGGAGGAATTCGATCAGCGTCGGAACTGCGGTCAGCATGATTGTGCGTACGATCGTCTCGATCGAATTGCGTCCGCGTTCGAGGATTCTGGTGAGCCCGCCGATCTTACGCTCGAGATGAAAGCGCAGCGACAGCAAATGCAAATGCGTAAATACATCGCGCGCGAGACGCCGCACTGCATGCATCGCCACATCCGCAAAGATCGCATCGCGTGCCTGGTTAAGGAGCGCCATCAAAATGCGTAAGGCCCCGTAAAGAAGCGTGAAGCCGAGCGGACCTGCGATCAGGCTCAAAAGAGGGGCGCGCGCGGGACCGCTCAAGGCGTCGGTTGCCCATTTGAAGGAATAGGGAATGGCGATCGTGACAATCTTGCCGGCTAACAGCAGTACCACGCAGGCAAAAATCCGCGCCGCCAGATCGGGCCGGCCGGAAGGCCAGACATAGGGCCAAAGTTTGTGAAGGGTCCCGCGCGCCGGTAGATTGGCGAAGGCCGGGGCCGTCGATGCCGGGGCGTTGAACGGGAAAAGAGTGAACATCGGACTCGATTGGTGAAGGCTTAGACTGGACCCGGCGCGGCCAAACGCTTATAGCTTTCCTGTCAGCGGGGCACGTCATCTGAGTTTTGATTACGCCTTACACGGTTCGTAAAGAAGGTTCCAATTCTTGCGCTTCATTGCAACGCTTCCGGTTTTAACTCCGGCCTGACTCCACTCAACGGCACGACAAAATAGGGCATGGCATCAAAGCGTAGCATCGGCGAGGCCGGCTCCCGCCTCGTCCGCAACATCTGTGTCTATTGCGGGTCGGCCGCGGGCGCCGACCCCGTTTACGAAGCCGCAGCGCGAAAGCTTGGGGAGGCGCTGGCGAAGGCCGGCATTGGTCTCGTATTTGGCGGCGGCGCCGTAGGGCTGATGGGGGCCATTGCGCGGTCCGTGCTTGCCAGCGGCGGCAATGCCACCGGGGTCATTCCGGACTTTCTGGTGGGCAGAGAAGGACTTCTCAGAGGTCTCACCGATTGTATCATCGTAAGCGACATGCATGAGCGCAAGCGCCTGATGTTTGAGCACGCCGACGCCTTTGTCGCACTTCCCGGCGGGATCGGAACGCTGGAAGAACTCTCTGAGCAGTTAAGCTGGCTCCAGCTTGAGCGTCACACAAAACCCGTGGTGATCGCCGATATCGGCGGTTTTTGGAAGCCCTTGCTCGACCTCTTTGCCCATATGCGCGAGCGCCGCTTTATTCAGCCGCCCTTCGAGGTTCGCTATCTTGTTGCCGAAAAGATCGAGGATGTTCTGCCAATGATCGAGACCGCCGCGGCCAAGGCCGCGGTCCTAGGCGCAACCAAATTGACCGTCGATCCGAGATTATAATCGTTTCACGGAAGCTTTAGCGCAGCGGCTGTGATAGAAGCTGGGGTCGCACTGGCAACGGCGGAGGACAGGAGAACTGGGGGAGCGCGTGACTGACGAACAGCAGATCCCCGATGCCGTTTTCAAGACCGATCCGTCGGAACGCTTCCTTGCACCTTTGGAGCAGCGGGCGCGTGAACCTTTTTTGTTCCTCCTGACGGTATGCTTTCTTGCCCATGCTTTAATCTTGGCTTTCTTTCTGTTCGAGGATTTTTTCCGTGCCCCTGGCCCCACCGCCACCGAGGAGATACCGGTGGAAATCGTCGCCGAGATGCCGCGTGAGGAAAAGCCCGAGCAGGCTGCAAAGCCTCTTCCGCCGCCGCCTGATCTCGTGACCCCGCCTGTGGTCAAACCGGCGCCGCCGCCGGAAAAGGTGCAGCTCGATGATGTCAAAGTCGCCTATGACGCGCCCATGGCCGGCAATGCCAGCCAGACGCAGAAGGTCGAACAGTCCAAGGAAACGCAGGCTCCCGTGAAGGCGCCGCCGCCCAAGCTCGCGGTGCAACTGCCGCCGCAAAAAATGCCCGAGCAGGAAAAGGCCGGGACTCCTTCACAAGAGAAGCTGGCGGAGGTCTCCCCGCCGTCCGAACCGCAAAAGCTCGCCGACGAACAGCCCGACGCCGAGGCGCTCGAAAAAGCACAGCCGCAGCCGCCCGCTCCAAAACCCAAGGAAAAGAAAGCTCCTCAACCGAGCAAGGATGCCGCCACGCAGGGTAAGAAGGCTACCGTTGCGCAGCAGCTCGCGGCTTTGGCTCCTTCGCCCAGTTTCTCGTTTGAGGCCAAGGCCAAGGCCGCGCCGATCGCCGCGGGAACGGAAAAGGCGAGTTACGAGTCCCTGCTTATGGGATTGATAATGCGCAAATTGAAACTGCCATCAGAATCCCGCGCAAGCCATTTGGCCCATGTGGTGCAAATATTCCTCTCCGTCGATGAGCTGGGAAATCTTACGCACCAGGCCGTTTATCGTGCGAGCGGGGATCCGGCATTTGATGCCGCCTGCCTTGCGGCGGTGCAGGCCGCGGCGCCCTTTCCAGCGCCGCCCAGAGGTCTGCCGAATCACGGATTCCTGTGGCAGTATTCAAACCTGAATTAAGCGCGGCGCTGCATCATTCACGGTCCCGCAATACGCGGGTTAGCGCGCGCCAGCCTTCAAAAGCTTATAAGTAATCGCATCGGTGATTGCTTGAAACGAGGCATCGATGATGTTTTCGGAGACTCCGACCGTCGACCAGCTCTCGCCCGAGCCATCGCAAAATTCGATCAACACGCGCGTCACGGCATCCGTTCCGCCTTGAAAGATGCGGACGCGAAAATCCACGAGTTCCAGATCCTCGATAAATGGCTGATATTTGCCGAGATCTTTACGCAGCGCGAGATCGAGCGCATTGACCGGGCCCTTGCCCTCCGACGCCGAGATCAGAATTTCGTCGCCGATCCGCACCTTGACGACCGCCTCCGCCACAGTGATAAGCTCGCCTTTCGCATTGTGACGGCGCTCAACATCCACACGGAAGCGCTCGACCTCGAAGTAATCCGGCACTTCGTCCAAGATTCTGCGCGCGAGCAGCTCAAACGACGCGTCCGCGCCCTCATAAGCATAGCCGAGCGCTTCCTTTTGCTTGACCTCTTCGAGCAG
>JBPYDY010000258.1:0-3388 GCA_051986155.1 Methylocella sp. | reverse complement strand
CGCAAGTTCAAGCTTCTCATGGATGTTGGTTGGCTCACCCGGGATGGCGAATTTCGCGAAACGCGTGCCGCCGCGTCCGGCACCCTAGCTTGGAACAGCGATGGAGAAATTCTTTAACTCCCGAAATTGGTCACCGTGAGATCAGAGCCAAGGAGATTGGACCGGTAGAGCAGCAGCTCCGCGGGCGTCAAAGCTGCGGCATCGGAGTCCGACCAGCGATCCGCAGGAATTTGGAAGAGAATGGCGGACGCGGCACATGTCCCCCGAGAGTCAAGACCAACGCTCATTTCACACGCCTCGCGATTCTGGGAAGTTGCCGAACCTCCTAACGGCCCGGCTAGTCAAAATCAATCACGGCCGATAATAGACTGAGCAGATTGCGGTCTCGCAGGAGAGTCGAATGGCGACAATCATCCTCGATGTCGGGAAGACCCTGGCCAAGCTGAGCCTTTGGACAGAAGATGAGAAGCTGATCGCAAGAGAGACGCGCCCCAACGCGAGGGTAAGCGCCGGAGGCTACCGCGCCCTGGACGCGTCAGGAATAGAAGGATGGATGGCGCAGGTGCTTGCCAAATTCGCGCGACTCGCCACGGTCGAGCAGATCATCCCCATCGCCCATGGGTCGGCAGCCGCAATCGTGCACGACGGCGCCCTTGTCTGTCCGCCGATGGACTATGAGGAACCTGTGCCCGCGGCCGAGCGGCGCCGCTACGACAAAGAGCGCGATGATTTTGCCAAGACAGGTTCGCCGCCGCTTCCGGGCGGCCTCAATTTTGGAGTTCAACTGCACCGGCTCGAGCGGCTTTATCCCGGGCTCTTCACCAACGGGACGGTGATCCTCCCTTGGCCGCAATATTGGGCTTGGGTCCTCTCCGGGGTCGCTGCGTCCGAGATCACGAGCCTCGGCTGTCACTCCGATTTGTGGCGGCCAATCGAAGGAGCGCCCTCGGCCTTATCCTTGACGCGCGGCTGGGCCGCTCATTTCGCGCCGCTCCGGCGCGCAGACGAAGTGCTGGCCAGCCTTTCCCCGGCCTGGGCAGCGCGCGCGGGCCTTTCCCCCCGCGTGCTCGTCCATTGCGGGCTGCATGATTCAAATGCCGCCTTGCTCGCGGCTCGTGCGTGTCCCGAGACTGCCAACAAAGAATCGACGGTATTGTCGACAGGTACGTGGTTTGTTGCGATGCGCACGCCAACGGCGGGCATGGCCGTCGATATTGCTGCGTTGCCCGAGGGACGTGACTGTCTCGTCAATGTTGACGCTTTCGGCCAGCCCGTTCCATCGGCAAGATTCATGGGCGGGCGGGAAATCGAGATACTGAACAAAACCGGCACACGGGGCGTCGATCTCCTATCCCATCCGTCTGAACTGCTCGAGGCCATACCGGCAGTGCTGCGGAGCGGCGCGAGCGTCGTGCCCACCTTGACACCCGGTTCTGGCCCCTTTCCGCACAGCCGGGGCCACTGGATGGGCGCTCCTCTCGATCCATGCGAGCGGGGCGCCGCGATCTGCCTTTACGCAGCGCTCGTGGCCGATGTTTCGCTCACCCTGATTGGCGCAAAGGAACGCCTCCTGATCGAAGGCCGGTTTGCGAAGGTTCCCGTTTTCGTGCGGGCTTTGGCGAGCCTGCACCCCGACTCAAAAGTGTATGTCAGTGACGCGTACACCGATGTCTCCTATGGCGCACTGCGTTTGCTAAATCCCGATTTGCCGCCGTCGTATGGCTTATTGGAGGTCCGGCTGCTCGATCAGGATTTGGCCGACTACCGCGAGCGCTGGCTCGACACAGCCGACCGCGCGGAAGCTCTTGCATGAGAGCGGCATCCACGCTCGACTATCGCGAACTCGCACGCCGGCGGCTGCCAAAATTCTTGTTCGAATATTTCGACGGCGGCTCCTACGCCGAGGTGACACTTAAGCGGAATATTGCCGATCTGGAAGCTGTGCCCTTGCGCCAGCGCATTCTGCGCGACGTTTCGAGCCTCGATCTTTCGACAGAGCTCCTTGGCCAGCGGCTTGCAATGCCAATTGCTCTCGCGCCCGTTGGCTTGGCCGGCTTGAGCGCGCGCCGCGGCGAATGCCAGGCCGCCCGGGCTGCGGAGAAGGCGGGCATTCCTTTTTGCTTGTCGACATTCTCTACCTGCGCGATCGCCGAAGTAACCAAAGCTGTCCGCGGGCCAATCTGGTTTCAGCTCTACATGATCCGCGACCGCGGCTTCATGCGCGAGTTGCTCGCGCGGGCGCGCGAAGCTGGCTGTTCGGTCCTCGTGTTCACCGCCGACATGCCGGTGCCGGGGTCGCGCTATCGCGACTATCGTTCGGGGCTTGCAGGCGCACCGGGGGCCGCTGGCAAAATTCGCCGGTTTTGGCAAGCGGTCCGGCGGCCGCGCTGGGCCTGGGATGTGGGGATTTGCGGCGTGCCGCATCAGCTTGGCAATGTCGCGTCCCTGTTGGGGAACAACACCGGGCTCGAAGACTATTTCTCCTGGTTGCGCGACAATTTCGATCCGGCAATAAGCTGGCGGGATTTTGACTTCCTGCGTTCGCATTGGTCCAAACCGCTCGTCATCAAGGGCATTATGGACAGGGAGGATGCGCTGTCCGCCGCCGATATCGGAGCCGACGGTATCGTCGTTTCCAACCATGGCGGCCGCCAGCTGGACGGGGTCCTTTCCACTGCTCGTGCGTTGCCGTCAATCGCCGAAGCCATCGGCGACAAATTGGCCGTGCTCGCGGACGGCGGCGTGCGCTCGGGGCTCGATGTTCTGCGCATGCTGGCTTTGGGCGCCAGAGCCGTTCTGCTTGGGCGCGCCTGGGCCTTTGCGCTCGCCGCCCGGGGCGAGGCAGGCGTCGCCCACATGCTGCAGCTCATCGAAGCCGAATTGCGGGTCGCGATGGCCCTCACTGGCGTCAGCACGATCGGCGCAGTCACCCCAGACCTCCTCGTCCGAGAGGAGGACCTCCGAAAGTGACGATGCGCCGATGAGCGGCCATGGCGTGGCGCAGGCCGCCGCTTCGCTGCCTCGCCCCGGTCTTTCCTGCATACGCGCTGAGATAAGGGCGGAAGTCGAAGTGGACTCGACCGGCTGCGCCTGGCCGAAGATCTATTCGGAACCCCGTCAGGATGACGCAGGCCGCAGCCGCGTTGACGAGGCACCGCGCCGGGCGCTACAGTGGTCGTCGAGCGTTGGGAGCCAATTCGGCAGCAACTGCGCGTTTTGCCGCTGCCGTAACGCCCCAAAATCTCGATTTGAGACGGAGAGGTGGCTGAGCGGTTGAAAGCACCGCACTCGAAATGCGGCATAGGTGCAAGCCTATCGGGGGTTCGAATCCCTCCCTCTCCGCCAATGATCTCCCTGCCATCCCCCGCCATCCCCCGCCGGGTGTTCG
>JBPYDY010000257.1:0-17469 GCA_051986155.1 Methylocella sp. | reverse complement strand
TGCTCGGCAGATATTTCAGCGTATCGGTAGAGGTCACGGCGTTAATGTCCTCCGGGATTTCGTTCGCCGGTCACTGATCAGCGGTCTGCGCGAAAGCGCGCGGGCCAGGGAGTGCCGCGGCGCGGCGCCGTCAACATCGTCGTTGCAAAAAACTGCCGCCGCACGGCCGCGCGGCTTGAGTAAATAGTGTTCGTCATGACTTTCCTCCCCTCGAAATTTGCAGGGCGCGCCTGGGCAAGCTGAGGCTTACGCCTCATGGCGGCGCGGCGGTTCCACGGGGGACGTGCGGGATACGCGAAACCTGCCAGTGAACACGCAAAGATAAAGACAAATCATCAGGGTGTGATAAATATGCAACGAGTTAGGCTGCTGCAGCCGGACTGAGCTCAATGCTCAAGCAAGAAAGAGCGCCGCGCCTTGTGCCTTGTCGCGAATGCGGCTTCTCAAGCGTTTTATGACACGCGCCGCTCTAAGATCCTGGAGCCTTGACTTTAGAGCGGCGTCTGCTGGCGCACCCTGGGGTTGCTTTAAAAAACTGGAATCTATACTGGCCTTCGCAGCCAATTGCGCCCCTTCTTGACTCAACATATTCAGGACTTTCGGGCGCACCGGATGCCATTGGAGGGAAAACAAATGGTTGAAAGACGAAACCGCCTAATGGGCGAACGCCGCGGTCGCGGTGGGCTCAGAATGGCGATTCTCGCGCCGTTGTTAGGTGCGATCCTTTGTACGGGCCCGGCCATTGGGCAAACGGCGCCTCACCCGCCTTCTGCAGCTGAGGCGCCTCCCGCCGCGGCCGTAACGGCAACCCAGCGAGCGGCTTCGCCGGAAGTTGCGCCCCCAGCAAGCGGCGCGCCTGCCGAACCGCCAAAGGCTGAACCGGAGGCGCGAGCGCACATTTCCAACGCCCCGTTGCCTTCGGCGTTGCCGCGCAACTTATCCCCTTGGGGAATGTTTTTGAGCGCTGTGACTATCGTCCAAGCCGTCATGGTGGCGCTTGCTTTCGCCTCCCTCGCGACATGGACCGTTTGGCTCGCGAAAACCGTCGAGCTCTGGAATGCCAGAAAGCTTGCCCGGCGCGGCCTTGAAGTGCTCGCTTCAGCGGCAAGTCTGCACGCCGCCGAAAAGAAACTTGCAGGAACCCCCTCGCCTGTCCTGCGCTTTGCCGCGGCAGCCGCCGAAGAAGCCAAAAGATCCCGCGGCCTTGCAGCAGAAGGCGTGAAAGAGCGCGCTTCCGCTTTGATTTCCCGGATAGAGGCTCAAGCGGGCCGCAAAATCACGAAGGGAACGGGGATCTTGGCAACAATCGGCGCCACCGCGGTGTTCGTTGGCCTGTTTGGGACGGTCTGGGGAATCATGGACAGTTTTATCGGCATATCGAAGACGAACACGACCAATCTGGCGGTCGTTGCGCCAGGCATCGCCGAAGCCCTGCAAGCAACCGCCATGGGGCTTGTCGCGGCAATCCCTGCCGTCGTCATGTATAATTCTTTCGCTCGTGCGATTACGGGTTACCGCGGCCAGCTTGCCGATGCCGCGGCCGAGGTTCTCCGCCATTTGTCCCGCGATCTCGACCGCGACGCCTCTGCTCGTCAGGAGCAAGATGCGGACATCGTTCCCCTGCGCCAATCGGCGGAGTAGTTTTATGGCAATCCGCTTATCGGCCGAAGAAGACGCCCTCGAGGCGACCCACGAAATCAATGTGACGCCTTTTATCGACGTCATGTTGGTTCTTTTGATCGTCTTTATGGTGACCGCGCCGCTCTCGACCGTCGACGTCAATGTCGACCTCCCGGCATCCACCGCCGAGCCCGCGCCGCGTCCGGACAAGCTGCTGTTTTTGACGATAAAGCCGGACCTCTCCTTGGCGCTTGGCGAAACTCCCATCGACAGAAGCGGTCTCGCGAGCGCCCTCGATGCGCAAACGCAAAGCCACAAGGAAGAACGCGTCTTTATCCGGGCCGACAAGGTTGTCCCTTACGGCGAGGTGATGGAGGTGATGAACCTCTTGCGCGCGGCGGGTTATTTGAAGATCGGGCTGGTCGGTTTAGAGGAGACGCCCACCGTCAGCCCGGGAGCCAGCGCAACAGCGGCAACGCCGCCACAAGCCCCCGCAGCCCTTCCGGCCGGGATCAAACCATGACCGCAGCCGCAAAGTCCTTCCTGCTTCCCGAAG
This sequence comes from Methylocella sp., assembly GCA_051986155.1. Lineage (GTDB taxonomy): Bacteria > Pseudomonadota > Alphaproteobacteria > Rhizobiales > Beijerinckiaceae > Methylocapsa. Next base: position 15,293 of record JBPYDY010000257.1, on the reverse strand, counting down.
AGGATCAGGAGCTGCGGCGGTGGCTCATTTGTGCGGCGATCGTCATCGCCGTCCATGCGGCACTAATCTTTTGGCTCATGCACCGGCGCGACATCGAAGCCGCCGGCGCCCCTCCGGCGGTCGTGATGATCGATCTTCCGGCAATGGATGTCGCGCCAGCATCGGAAGTGCCACCCGCCGCCGTCGAAGCGCCGAAGATGACCGAGGCCCAACCCGAGCAGGTTGAGACACCCGAAGCGATGCCGGTTCCGGAACTGCGTCCCGCGCAAAAGCCGGCGGCCGTGTTGCTGCCCCCACCGAAGCCAAAAGCGAAGCCGAAGAAAAAGGAAATCGTGAAGCCCGTTGTCAAGCAAACGCATGAACCGCCGGCGCCGCGGACGAGCGCGCCCAAGCATATGGAAGCCGCGCGCGGCCAAATCGCTGCGGCGGCAAGGCGCGGCACCGCGGGCTCGGCGGCTTCCGCCGCTTCGTGGCGCGCCGAGATTTACGCCCATCTGCTGCGGCATAAGCCGCCTGGCGGCGAAGCAAAGGGCATGGTCACGATCTCCTTCAGCTTGGCGCGGGGCGGTAATCTCTTGGGCGCGCATCTTGCCGGAAGCTCCGGCTCGTCCGCCCTGGATCAAAAAGCGTTGCAAATGGTACGCAGCGCAAACCCATTTCCGGCCGCTCCCGTGGAAGTCGCGGGAGGCACGTTTTCCTTCACCGTCCCGGTCCACTTCCGCTAAGATGGCGGGTTGAGGAGCTGGAATTCTGGTCATCAAGCTCTTGAGGCGCTCCAAATCCTGTGTTTTGACCCCTCGCGCCCCTCGTGCGAGGAAATGTGCCGCCTGCACTTGACCTTTTTGCTGCGGCCAAGAACGTAAAAAAAATCCCGCACGCGGCACCTCTTCGGCCTTTTTCAGGCACCATTCGTGCGCATTTTTACAAAGTTTCCCCCCCTCCCAGGATCTAACCGAACGGTCACGCCAATGCTTTCAAAACTCGACCAGTTGAAAACCATCACAACCGTGGTCGCCGACACGGGCGACATGGATGCAATCCGCCGCTTCGGGGCCGTCGATGCAACCACCAACCCGACGCTCATTCTCAAGGCGGCGAGCATGCCTCATTACGCTCCGCTAGTGGACAAAGCCGTTCGCCGGGGCCATGCTCAGCATCAACTGACCAGCGAAATCGCCGACCAGCTCACGCTGGGCTTTGGTTTCGAGCTTTCCAAGATCGTGCCCGGCCGCGTGTCGACCGAAATCGATGCGGATCTGTCTTTCGACGTCGAAGGCGCGATTGCTAAGGCGCGGGCGATCGTCGAAGAATATGAAAAACTGGGGTTAAGCCGCGCGCGCGTCCTGATCAAGCTCGCTGCAACGTGGGAAGGAGTCCGTGCCGCAAAAATCCTTCAACGCGAAGGCATCGACTGTAACATGACCTTGGTCTTCTCGCTGACCCAGGCCGCGGCCTGCGCCGACGCCGGCGCGTTTCTGATCTCGCCATTCGTTGGGCGTATTCTCGATTGGTATATCAAAAACGAAGCCAAGAGCTATACGGCAGACACCGATCCCGGTGTTCTCTCCGTCCGCCAGATTTACAATTACTACAAGGCCCATGGATACGCCACCATCGTCATGGGCGCGTCTTTCCGCAACAAAGAGGAGATCGAGGCACTGGCGGGTTGCGACAAGCTCACCATTTCCCCGCAATTGCTCGACGAGCTGTCGCAGGACATGGGCGAGCTGCCCCGAAGGCTCGATCCGAAGCAGGCAGCAGCTCACGCGCCGGCAAAGCTCTCCTTGGACGAAAAAACCTTCCGCTTCATGCTGAACGCGGACGCCATGGCAAGCGAGAAGCTTGGGGAAGGGATAAGAACCTTTTCGCGCGATCTGCACAGGCTGCGCGAGTTGGTGTCGAAGCGGCTGCAGGAGGCAGCCTAGCCGAACTGGCGGCGGGTATGCCTTGCTTCGCTGGCGGAACAGGCGCCGACTCTGAGCTTTTCTAAACGCGCCGCGCTCATTCTTAACTGGTAATGGGGCAGGGCTGGAGATAACTCGGAGCCGCGCCCAGGGCGTGCGGCACTCTGCGGCAGCCTTTTGCGTCCGTGAGGGCGCGGGCCGCCTCGCTACGCACTGTCAGGCATCCGGCTCCGCTACGCTCCGCCGGAACCCTCTGCGCATCCGTGCGCTTCGCGCACAAAAGGCTTGGCGAGAAAAAGGAGGGCCGAAAGGTCAGTACTCAATTGCCATTTGGCTGCCTTACGCCTTTTGCCCGCGAGCGCCCGGATGCACTCCGGCCCGTTGCGGGAGGATGAAGACGAGGACGACAATGATCGCTGCGAGAATGCCTGAGGCCACATAGCGGTTAATATCCAGACCGCCCTGATTGAGTGGTTTGTCCAGCAGGTCGCCAAGAGTTGCACCAAGCGGACGCGTTAGAATGAACGCCGCCCAAAAGAGCAACGTGTGCGAGATATTCGTGTAAAAATATGCGGCGGCGGCAACCGCGAGACCGCCCGCGAAGACCACCGCTCCGCCCTCGTAGCCGAGGCCATTCGTATCGGCCATCCAGTCGCCTAGCGCCGTGCCGAGCGTCTGCGAGAACAGGATCGCTACCCAATAGAAGAGCTCGACCCGGGGCGTGGCGACGGTATTGACAGAGATTGAGCCCTCCGACCAGTACCATATGGCGAGTGACGCCAGCAGCCCAGCAAGGAGAAGCGACGATCCGCCGGAATAGCCGATACCGAGGGAGCGATCGGCGAAATCTGCCATAGTTGTTCCCAAGCATGTCGTCGCGACGATTGTGACCCAATAGACGAGGGGGTGGAATGCCTTCGCGCGTATTTGCGTGATGACGGCGGCGGCGAAAATCCCAATGAAGATGAAGCTGCCAATGGCATAGCCCAGATTCATTGACATTGTTACGGCATCACCGCCGGTCTCCCCCAAGGTCGTCGCAAGCACTTTGAGGACCCAAAATCCAAGGGTGACTTCGGGTACTTTGCTCAGCGTGCCGGGGTGTAGCTTCGTCATGTTGGAAATCCTTATAGTTGCGGGAAGAAAAAGTCGGCCCCGATGGAGAGACAGAGCCGACTCCTCTTTTCGTTCACTCAAATCGGATTCGTTAATCGGGATTCTTGCCCTCCTTCGAATTCTCCAATACGCGCGCTGTTTTCGCGTCAACGCCAACCTCGTAGGTGGAGCTTCCGCTTTTGATGTCGAATCAATACCGCAGGCCGCTTCCTCCGGCTTCACGTTCCAATTCCTCGTCCGTGATCTTGCCTGGATGCGCTTTGAGAGCGATGGCGCGCGCCTCTTCAATGCTTATTTTGGCATCCTTGGCGAGCTCTTCACCTTTGTAAGCCAAGGCAGGACAGGCTAAGAGCAAAGCCAAACTTAATACTCCATATTGGATTCCGCGCTCACCCGAGATGCTCACATTTATGTGTTTCATGATGCTCCTCCGGTGCCCCCGCTGGCAACGCGACGCATAGTGGCGCGGCACCGGAGCGCAGCAAGGCGAGCATGGCGACGAGCCACCCTTTGACGGGCCGAGAACCGAAGGGGTCATGCGGCAGAGAGAGCGCGGGATTTCTCGGAGGGTGCACTTACGCTACCCCTGCGGGGCAGTGCCGAATCTATAGGTCAGAATCTACCGGTTTTAGGGGTGGTGATCTACAGCAGTCAGGGGTGGTGATCTCGCTTGAATCGAATCAGGCAGAATGGCTAGAATTCCGTATGCCCAACGAGTCAAAGCTGTTGCCCCTGACCTTGCCCGCACCTTTCCGTCCGGCCCTCAGCTGCCAGCGAGGTCCCGTTCAGCTTTCGTCGGACTTTTGGGTCAAGATCTGCCGGCCGCGGTAGATGCCCGTCTTAAGATCGATATGATGCGGGCGCCGCAATTCGCCGGAGTCCTTGTCTTCCACATAGGCAGGCGCTTTAAGCGCGTCCGCGGAGCGGCGGAAACCCCGTTTCATCGGGGAGGTTTTGCGTTTCGGAACGGCCATCTTAACATCTTTCCGGTAGTTGTCTCGCTTCAGGCTCTCGCGCCGTGAGCCTCTTACAACGAATTTTGTCGCGCCGCCATCGCAAATACGCAAGCGCTCATTCGACGCATTCGGCAACGAGCTCAGCCGTCCGGACCCGCGCCATCAGGCGCGCGGCGAGAGCTGCATGGCGCGGCGACGGCCTTGCGGCATTGCGGTGCTGGGGGCTCGGCAAGGCTGTTGCCAATAGCGCCGATTCTCTTTCGTCGAGTTTTGCCGCGCTTTTGTGGAAGTAGTGCCATGCCGCCGCCTCGGCGCCAAAGATGCCTTCGCCCCACTGAGCAAGGTTGAGGTAGACCTCAAGAATCCGCTTCTTCGGCCATTCGAGGTCTATCAACAGAGCCATGGGAATTTCGATTGCCTTGCGCAGATAAGAACGCGACTGCCAGAGAAACAAATTTTTTGCTGTCTGCATCGGAATCGTCGACGCGCCGCGCCGAGGTCCGGCGGCGCCGGGGTGGTCAATAACCTGCCGAAGCGCGCCCCAATCGACGCCGTGGTGGTGGCAGAAATGCGCGTCCTCAGAGGCAATGACGGCTCTGCGAAGGTGTTCCGAAATGCGCCCAAGCGGGACGTACTCGCGTTCGGCCCTTTCTTCCCCCAGCCATTGCAAGGACATAGGCGCCGAGTCCGGTGGAAGAAAGCGGTCAACGAAGATTAACGCGGCAAAACCGAGAGCCAGTGCCAAGCTGACGCCTGCAAAGGCGCGTGCGACGCTTCGACGAACACTTCCTCGCCTGCTGCGCGATGTCATGGCCAACCCTTGACCAGTCACGCTTAATGAGGCAAGCACGGCCTAGACTATATTTGGCCAGGGATAACGGATAATGACCGGAGGTGCGGCCGCTGCCGAATTCAAGGCACGGCTGGCGGCAGCAACCCAGGCGGCGGAGTCTATGCTCGACTCCTTGCTGACCCCGGCGCTTTTGCCCGGCGAGACTCTTCGGCCGGCCCAGTTTCTCGAAGCCATGCGTTATGCCTGTCTCGATGGCGGCAAGAGGTTTAGGCCCTTTCTCACGATCGAGACCGCAAGATTGCTCGGCGTGGAAGGTCATGGCGTCCTGCGCGCCGCGGCGGCGATCGAAATGGTCCATTGCTACTCGCTCGTCCATGACGATCTTCCGGCTCTCGATAACGACGATTTGCGCCGGGGCAGGCCGAGCACGCACAGAGCCTTTGGCGAGGCCAACGCGATACTCGTAGGCGATGCGCTCCTCACTTATGCTTTCGATATACTTGCGGACGACGCGACCCACTCCGATCCCCAAACGCGCATCGCGCTTGTTCTTGGCCTGGCGCGCGCCGCAGGCCTAGGAGGCATGATCGGCGGCCAGGTGCTCGACCTCGAAGCCGAACAGGCGATTCAATCGCATTCGGCCGAAACGGTGGCTAGACTTCAATCGATGAAAACCGGGGCGCTGTTGCTCTATGCGGTCGATGCTGGGGCCATATTAGGGCGCGCCGAGGCTGAAGTCAGGGCCGCGCTTGCGCGCTTTGGCCGTGCAGTTGGCGCCGCTTTTCAGGCCGCCGACGACATCCTCGATGTGGAAGCGGACGAAGGCATGCTCGGCAAGCGCGCAGGCAAGGATGCAGGCCGCAACAAGGCCACGCTTGTCGCGGCTCTTGGAATCGAAGCCGCGCGGCACCAACGCGACCTATGGGTCGCGGAAGCAATAGGCGCGCTCGAATCTCTTCCTGAAAGCGTCGATACCACGGTCCTGAAAGAGGCGGCTTGTTTCGTCGCCGCGCGAACTCACTAATATCAAATCATGAGCAGGCGAATACGCGCCTTGACAGTCAAGCGTAATTTCGCCATGAAATCTTCTACGTCGTTGTCCCTCTTGGTCCATAGCCTTCGGATTGGCCCCGATGAATAGTCTCTGCTTGACCGTCAAGTCTCCGTAGTGAACGCCCTCGTTGAGGGTTGCAGCATTCACACAACGGAACGCCTTACCGAAACTCACCGCGACACCGTCATGCGCCTTGGCACCCGCGCTTCTTCCTCAGTGTCTGCCGCGGCCGGCATCCAGGCCGTCCGCCATGGAGCAAATCGCGCCGATTTGGCGAACTCGCGGCCACACCAAGGGATGGTCACCTCGTAAAACAGCTTGACTAGCTCCACCTGGCGGTGCGTGCCCGTCTTTTCCAGGATGCGTTTGAGATGTGTCTGTGCTGTCGACTGAGCAATATTTAGCAGCACTGCCGCTTGGGTCACACCTCCCGTAAAGAGCAGCTGCGAAAGCACACGCGTCTCTGCCGAAGTTAAGGCAAAGAACTCGGAAAAGACCCTAACCCGGTCAAAAATATCCCGTTGGCAATCGAACAATGAGAAGACCAGCGACATGGCTTCGGCTGCAGCATGGGAATTCAGTGGGGCGCCGGGAGAGCGGCACAACATGGACGACGAGTGCGGCAGCCCCGCCTTCATCGCGGTGGATCAATGAACCGCCCTTTACCGGTTCACCTGTTTGCCCCGTCGCGGCAAGGATCAGCGATTGCAACCGGCGCGATAAATTGAAATCCGTTGCGCCAATGGAGCCGTTGTGGTTGTGCAGGAAGCGGCTTGCGCGCATGAGCGCTTTGGCTGCATAGTTTGCGTAGATGATCTGTCGGTCCCGGTTCGCGAGAACCAAACCGTACCCGGCATGCGCAATCACATTGCCAAGCAAATCGGCGAGATTGGCATCTTCGCCAATTAGCGGATCGGCAAAAAAGGCGGGGCTGATAGGACGTGGAGCCATCTGCATTCGCGTGACGCCAGCAAAACCGGGCAACGGAAAAATTCGGGCACAGTCGAAATCGGAATTACGCTCCAGGTCCTCGCGTTTTGCGGTATTTTCCGTCTTCCCCGCCGGCCAAACCGAGGCTGCAAATTCGCTCTGTCTGTTCGCGCGCCTTGTCTCGAGCCCTCTTGTTGCCTGGCCAAGGAAGCGCGCTTCATCCCTTTTGAACGTGGGCTAAGCAACACTCGCCACCGTTCGGATTCATAACAGCGCCGGAGCCGGAGTCCTTAAGGACTCCTTAAGCTTCGTCTAACTTTGCAACAGGTTTCTCTTAGGAGCTTGCGAGGCAAACCGCTCCTGATCGCGCCTCTCTGCCTGGCCGCGGCTTTGGCCTGACGATTCTGGCTCCGGGCAAAGGCGGGCATATATTGGCGGGGGAAGCGATTTTGGCCAAAAACGGCCGGCATCTCACTCACGCAGAGCAGCGATGCAACTTGGCTGCGGGTGCTCGCAAATGCCATCTCAAGTGCCAAGCATCCTCGCTTGCCCGCATCCGGCGCGATTTGCCCCGAGGCTTGCCGTAGGCGAGCTCAATCAGGCGGGCAATTTGCTTACGCTCAATCTTCGACAGGATCGCTGGCGTTTTCGTCGACGCCGAGGGCGAGACCTGCTGCCTCAGGTTCGGCCTTGCCGGCGCGCCTGCGCCGATGGCGCGAGGGATAGCCGCCCGCCGTTAGATTCACGTCAGAAGGCTCGGTGCGAAGCGGCGGGCGACCCTCAGGCGAAGCGGCAGCATCATTGCCTTCGCCCGCTGTGCGAAGAGGAGAGGTGATAAACGCCGGCAAGGCGTTGTTTTCGATTGGAGGTTCCGAAAATTGCATGTCCCCGCGCGGGTCGGCCCGGAAGGGGTGTTCGCCGCGATAATCGCGCGAACCTCTATGGGTGCCGCGATTCTCCGCTTCCCGGCCGCCGCCGCTTCGTTCTTGAAAGGCCCTTTGCTCCTGATAGGGCTTTTCCGCGGAAGGTTGGAAGTCCCGTTCCCGATAATTCGGCCGCTCGGGGCGCGTGCGTTCCTGACGCATGTAACCCTGGCGATCCCCATTGTTGTGCCCCGGCCGGTCTGGCTGCCCCGGGGGCGTGAAGGGTTGTGGCACGGTTCCCGGTTGCGGCGCGGGGGCAAGTCGCTCGAGAGGAGAGGCAAACCTGTCAGGGATTCGCCCAAAATCACCTTCCTCTTCCGCCTCCTCTGCAGTCGCCTCGGCTAGCGGACCTTGGTACGCGCCGAACCCTTGCTGAGCCCCCGCGATCAAGCGGAAATAATGTTCGGCATGCTGGAGATAGCTCTCCGCCATCACCGGATCGCCAGACGCCTGCGCATCACGCGCGAGCTGGAGATATTTTTCGCCGATGTGCTGGGCAGTGCCGCGAATCTTCACATCGGGTCCGCTCGATTCATAGGACCTCGTCAGCGGATTTGGGCTCTTGCGTCCGTTCGGCCGGCCGCGCATACGTTTGTTATTCTGTCCTGGTCTCATCGATGATCCTTGGTGACGTCGTGATAACGCTGCCATTCGGCTGTGCGCATCGCCCTGACGGCGTGCGTCCACGGTGGTTCAGAACTCCCTTGCTCAAAGCACGTAAAGGGCGACCGGTTGTTAGGCTCTCCAGCCATTGACAATCGTGCGCACGAAAATGCCGTGGCACTTCTCCCCGAGCTTTACCGACCATTAAAGTCAGAATCGCAAAGTCTGAGGAAACTGATCCCGGTTGTGCCGGATATCGCCGATAGGCCGAAGCGAAGGTCTACTCGCCGCCGCAATTGAATACCCCGGCGGAAACGGGACCTCGACGCCAATCTAACTCCGCTACATCAGCGAAAACCAATCTTAAAAAAGAACCTAGTCGTTTTCGACGCAAACGCCAAGGCCCTTTTGTGAAAATATATCTCTTCTGCCCCGGCGCGTGACCAATTTGTCACGCTATTGCCCGAACCTCCGAGCGCACGATCACTACACGGAATTGCCCGTCGAGGTCAAGTTTAGCTTCTACCGGCGCTCCGGCGATATCGCGCAAGAGCAATTCAACGGCAAGGCTCTGATCCGCGCCGACTTCCAGCGCAACGATGCCTCCAGGTGCCAGCAAATGTGCCAGGCAGGGAATGATCTCTCGGTAGGCGGCCAAGCCATCTTCGCCGCCATCAAGCGCAAGGAGCGGATCGTGATTGCGAACCTCTGGCGGAAGACTGGCGAATTCGGATTTCGTGACATATGGCGGATTGGAAACGATCATATCAAAACGGCCGCGCAGGGCATGGGTCCAATCGCCGCATACAATGCTCGCACGCTCCTTAAGCCCGAGAGCCGCGCAATTTTCGTCCGCAATCACGCAGGCTTCGTGCGACCTATCGACGCCGACGCCGGAAGAGCCGGGGAGGCATTGCAGCAGCGAGCAAAGGATTGTCCCAGATCCGGTTCCGAGGTCGAGAACTCTCCACTTGTTACGCGAGAATAGGGCGGCATAGTCGAGAGCCGCTTCCACGAGGGCTTCGGTCGCCGGACGCGGATCGAAAACGGCGCGGCCGATCTTGAAGCGGGACTGCCAAAAATCCCGCTTGCCGATGATTCTGGAAACGGGTTCCCGCTTCAGCCGCCGTGCCACAAATGATTCGAGGGTCGCGGTGCCCCAGCCAATGGGACAAACGGGATCGCTTACGAGCTCCGCATGATCGATTCCGAGCGCCGCACAGAGCAGGATACGGGCGTCGGGATAGGGCGACTCTATGCCGCCCGCCGCCAAGCTCCGCGCGATTGCGCGTTGCGCCGTCCCGCGCGGCGTTTCCGATTTAAGAGAGAGAGGCGGTGCAGTCATTCGCCTTGCCCTGATGACGCGCGCTCGCTTGCCGCGTCGAGCAGAATCCTGTTGAGCCGTACGGCAAAATGTGAGGCGTCCGTGGGCTTTTCCCCTTCCATCAGCCGCGCCTCGTCAAAAAGGAGCCAAATGACGTCTTCAAGCTTTTCCTTGTCGGGCGAGCCTAATCGAGCAGCCAGCCTGCGAACGAGGGGATGCCCGGGGTTGATTTCGAGCACCGGCTTCGAAGTCCCAGCAAGCCGGCCGCCATCGGCCAGGAGCCGTTCGAGGCGGCGATCCGGCCCGCGATCGGACGCGACAAGACAAGCCGGGCTCGAGGCCAGTCTGTCGGACGCACGCACCTCTTCCACAGCCTCGCCCAGAACTTGCTTCATGAGCGCATAAAGAGTTGCAAGAGTTGCCGCTGATTGTTCCGGTTCTGCCGCACCCGCCGGGGCCTTCTCCTTGAGTGGAACGGATGTAATGTCTGCCGCGCCTTGCGTGACCGATTTGAATGGCTTGCCTTCGAACCCCGCCGATGTCGCGACCCAGAACGCGTCCACAGGATCAGGCAAAAGCAAAACTTCAATGCCCCTCGCCCGGAAACCTTCGAGCTGGGGGCTGGCCGAGAGGCGGCCGAGATCCTCGCCAAGAAGATAATAAATCGCTGTCTGATTGCATTGCAGTTCCGTGACATAATCCTTGAGGCTGCGACCGCCGCCGGAGTGAGCCGAGGTTGCAAAGCGCGCAAGGCCGAACAAGGCGTCGCGTCGTTCCGGATCCTCGTAAAGCCCCTCTTTCAATACGCTGCCAAAATGGTCCCAAACTTTCGCGAATTTTTCTTTGTCGTTTTCCGCAAGCTTGGTGAGTTCCTGAAGGAGGCGATTGGTGACAGCCTTCTTGAGCGCGGCAAAGACAGGGCTTTCCTGTATCGTTTCGCGCGAGACATTGAGCGGAAGATCGGCCGAGTCGACGACGAGACGCACAAACCGCAGCCATGGCGGGACAATTTCGGCGTCCTCCTTGATGAGCACGTGTTTCACATAGAGCTTGGCCCGGCTTGGGCGGGTGGGATCGAACAAATCGAACGGCCGGGAACCTGGCACAAACGCCAGGACGACGTAGTCGTGGCGGCCTTCGGCATGCCAATGAACCGTTAAAGCAGGCTCGTCAAAGACTCCGCCAAGGCTTTGATAAAAGTCGGTATAATCCTTTTGCTCGATTGCCGCCTTAGGTTTCGTCCAGAGCGCCGCGCCATCGGTCAGCCGGCGCGGTTCCGCCCCCTTCTTTTCGATAAGATCGATCGGCACGGTGAGCGCGGTTGAATGTTCGCGCACTATTTGCTCGATCCGACCTTGTTCGAGATAGGCTTTCGACTCGTCATTGAGGTGGAGGACAACCCGTGTCCCCGGAGACGGAGCTTCTTCCGGCGCTTCGGGCTCGATCGAAAACGCGCCCTTGCCGTCCGACTTCCAGTGGAAGGCTTCGCTTGAACCGGCGCGGCGGGTAAATACGTCGACCTCCCCGGCAACCATGAATGCCGAATAAAACCCAATCCCGAACTGACCGATGAGATCGAGTCTTTCGCGGGCCTTGCCCGGGTCTTCTGTGCCATCGCCTGGCTCGCCCAGTTGGTCAAGAAAGGCGCGGGTTCCCGAGCGTGCGATGGTGCTCAGATGCTCGGTGAGGTCTTGGCTCGACATGCCGATGCCGTTGTCCTCGATGGCGAGGGTTTGTGCATCCGGGTCGATCGAAATCCGGATCGCGAAGGGGTTTGGGGCGAGAGAAGGCTCGGCGAGCGCTTCATAACGCAATTTCTCGCAGGCATCGGCCGCATTGGACAGAAGCTCGCGCAAAAACACGTCGCGGCCGGAATAGACGGAATGCACCAAAAGGTGCAGCAATTTGGCCACATCTGCTTGAAAAGCTTGGTTTTGAACCCCTGCGTCCGGCATCGTTGCGCGGCCTCCTTTCCGGTTAGGCGGTGAATTGAGCTTTTAGGGATTGCCCGCAACTTAGCGCCGTCCCTCCGGGGGGATATTGGCCTTGGTCCCGGGTGACGCAAGGCCTTCGTGGCGCTTGCGCCTCTTTCGCAACCGCAAAAAACCCGCAATCCCGGGGCAGCCAGGGCTTTTCCCCCAAAAGGTGCAAAAGAATGCTTGCCGTTCTTCGGACTTCCAGCGACGATAGGAACCAGTGTCACTATTTTTCCGGGGAGCCGGACGGCCATGAATGACTTGGAGGCAGATCCAGAAAATCCCAAACCGCAGTTCTCCCGGAGTCGCAAGGACCCCTTCGGTCCGCCCGTCTCCAGGATCGGCCCCGCTCCAGCCGCTGGAGCGGACGTGATTTCCTTTAACCGCGACGAGCTGCAAAAAATCTTCGACCTCTATGGCCGCAAGGTTGGCGATGGCGAGTGGCGGGATTACGCGATCGATTTTACGCCCCAGAAGGCGGTCTTTTCGATCTACCGGCGGGCATGCGAATTTGCGCTCTACAGGATCGAGAAATACCCGCGGCTTGCGCGCCGGCAGGGCGCCTACGCGGTGATTACCGCAACCGGCCTAATTCTCAATCACGGCCATGACTTAAGCCATGTCATCGCGGGGCTCGACAAAGGCTTGAAGCTCGTTTCCGGATGAACGAGCCGCAGCGGCGGCGTAAATTGCTCATGCTGCGTGGTCACGACCGGTCGGCAAACCAATTCTCGCCCAGAAGAGCGTCGTGGGCCTTGGAAAGCTCGTCGGTATAGCGGCGCAAGACATGCGCTTCGGTCAAAAGCCCGGTGACGCGGCGGTCTTTGTCATTGTCGACAACGGCGAGCGCCTCTGTTTCGGTTTCCTCAAAAGCTTGCTCGGCGAGCCGAATATTCATTTCGGGCAGCAAAAATCGATCGGGCAGTTTTGCAAGCTCGCCGAGCGCGCTCGCACCGGCTCCGGTCTCTACGGCGGCGATGTGGACGTCAGGAACGAAGACCATGCCTGCATAGCGATCGCTTTTGCCGGTCACGGCAACCCATTGGTTCGAGGATTGGGCGGGAAACGCGACTATGAACTCCGAGAGAGTCATATCAAACCTTGCCTTTGGCACATCCGTTCGCATGAGGCGTGCGACCGTCAAATCGCGCATCCAGCCGACATCCTGCGCGCTGCGGATCGATTCGCCGCGTACATGCAGCCTCCAGGTCGCAAAAGAATAGCCGAAAATCCGTCGCACGATGATCGACACAATGCTGGCAACGGCGAGCATCACAAGGCCCAGGGGAAAATTGCCCGTCGTCTCCAGCGCCAGAAAACTCATCGCAAGAGGCGCGCCGATGATCGCGACGGCAAGCGCCGCCATGCCGATCAATGTGCAGACGGGCATATCCGGCATCAGCGTCGGGTCCACATACGCGACCGCGAAGAAGAAGACCTGGCCAATCAAGGCGCCGAGGTAGAGGGAAGCAAAAAAGAGCCCGCCGCGAAAACCTGTGCCGAGCGAAATCACCGATGCGGCCGCCTTCAGCAAAAGGGTGATCAGGACCACGTCCGACGGATCCGGCACGTGTTCGAAAAGCTCGAACAAGGCGCCATGGCCGGAGGCCAGAACCCGCGGCGTGATCAAGGCGAGAAGCCCGACAATGAGCCCGCCCGCTGCAGGCGTCAGCGGGCGCGGCGTTGGCAGGCGCGCGCATAACCTCTCAACTCCCGTGACGGCCCGCATTATTTGCACCCCAAAGAGGGCGCAAATCACGCCAAGCAAAAGCAGAAGAGCAAATTCAGCTTGGGAAGGCGCCGAATTCATCGTCATGTGGCTCATGAAGCCGCCGCTTGCGCCGAACGCCTTGGCGACGAGAATGCCGGTCACCGCCGCCGCGCCTACAGGCGCGAGACCAAAGGGCGTATAAGTTCCCAAGATGAGCTCGAACGCATAAAAGGCGCCGGTCAACGGCGCGCCAAATGCGCCGCTGATCGCAGCGGCCGAACCGCAGGCGACAAGCATGCGCATGTCGCTGCGCCGCAGCCGTAACAAGCGCCCGAACCACGAGGCAAGCCCGGAGCCCATTTGCGTATAGGCGGCCTCGAGTCCGACCGAAGCGCCAAGACCATTCGAAATCACCGTCTGCACGGCGATGAGCAGGCTATCCTTGACCGACATGCGCCCGCCCTGCAGCGCATTGGCCTCAATCGGATCGACCGGACGCTTAGGGAACCATTTTTGAACAAAAATGCCGGCGAGTCCCAGAATGAGCCCGCCACCGGCGGGGACCAGCGCAAGATAAGGCGAGGCGAGCGAGGCTTCGCTGCTCAATTTGGCGTGCCCGAAGAACAGGCTGTGCAAAAGATTGGCCGAGCCAAGAAGCACGGCAACGCATAGTCCCGCGACGGCACCGGCGCCGGCCGCAAGCGCGATGAACCAAACCTCGTTGCGGCGGATGAGCCCGCGCAACCGCAAAAAAGGGTAGAGAAAAAATTCAAACTTTTTTATCGCACGCTCCCAGCAACCTCCAAAGATGACGCAATTTCCAACACACGGGCTTTGATTATAGCATGGGAATAAGGACCGGAATCCTTTGGATGTGTGCCGCGACCTGCCTCTTCGTCTGGCAGGATTCGACCGCCCGCATTTTGGTCCAAACCTACCCGGTGACGGAAATCGCCTTTGTTCGCTACTTTATTCACATCGCCCTGGTCGGACTATTCCTCGCCTCGCGCAATCCGCGGCTATTGATTTCGCGCCGCCCGGCGCTGCAGATCGTGCGGTCGGGCTTTCTGCTTGGCGCAACATTGTTCGTCATGCTGGCCTTGAGATTCATGCCGCTCACCGACGTGACCGCCATTGTCTGGGTAGCGCCCGTTCTCGTCACGGCGCTTTCCGGCATTCTCCTTCGCGAGCAGGTAACGCCAGCCGCTTGGGTAAGCGTCATCACCGGGCTCATTGGCGTGTGGGTCATCATCGGCCTGAGGGGGATCGACCTCTCGCTTACCATGTTATTCCCCCTCTTGGCGGCGCTTTCCAATGCCCTCTATCAGGTAACCACCCGGCTTTTGCATAATGCCGATCCGCCGGTGACGACCTTGTTTTACACGGCGCTTGCGGGCAGTTTGTTTTGCGGCGGATTTCTGCCCTTCGTGGCCATAATGCCTTCGCCCGCCGGCTGCGGCATGATGCTTTTCCTGGGATTCGCTGGGGTTGCGAGCCATTTCTGTCTCATTCGTGCCTTTGCGGCCGCGCCCGCCAATGTCATTGCCTCCTTTGGCTATATGTCGCTCGTTTGGGCGGCGCTGTTCAGCCTCGTAATTTTCGCGGAGGCTCCGCGCGCGCACACAATCTTCGGCGCTACCTTGATTGCCGCGGCCGGCCTGTTCATCGTCCTGCGCGGAAAAAAAACCGGCTGGCCTTGGCGCCGCCTAGAAACTATATGAAGGAGCGCTGGCCCTCTACGGAGCCTTAACAAGGCTGCGCCCGGCGGCGTCAATCCGCGCAAAAAACAGCGCCGGCAGTGAACCGGGAGCGCAGGCGCAATGGCCAACGGGCAGCAAATCATCGAATCCGCCAAGCCTTCAGACTTACGCCTCGAGGGCGCGGAGCTGCAGCGCCCGCTCGCGATCGTCGCCGCAATCGGCGAAAATGGCGTGATTGGCGACGGGCGCGGCCTGCCGTGGCGGTTGCCGAGCGACCTCAAGCATTTCCGCGAAATTACCATC
>JBPYDY010000256.1:0-4660 GCA_051986155.1 Methylocella sp. | reverse complement strand
CAGGGATGCGAGCTACACCTATGCGACCGGCCTGTTGAAACGCTTCCGCACGGTGCCTGGCGTCGCCGACCTGCGCATTCAGCAGGCCTTCGACTATCCGCAGATCAACGTCGATGTCGGTCGCTCTCTCGCTGGGATGGTTGGTCTGATGCAGCGGGACGTCGCCAATAGCCTACTCATTACCCTTTCAGGTAGCGGCCAAGTGAAACCGAATTTCTGGCTCAATACGAAGAACGGTGTTTCCTACCCGATCGTGGTGCAAATCCCGCAATATTCGATGGACAGCCTATCGGATCTCGCCAATCTGCCGATCACATCGGCTGCTACGAAGACGCCGCAATTGCTAGGCGGTCTTGCAAGTATCACTCCGGGGCCGAGCGCCGCCATCGTTTCGCATTACAACGTCCAGCCGGTCATAGACATTTACGGGGCCGTGCAGGGCCGCGATCTCGGTGCAGTCTCGAAAGAGATGAACCGCATTCTGGATGAAACCAAATCGCGCGCGCCCCGCGGCACTCATGCGGTTGTGCGGGGCCAGGTTCAGACCATGACGAGCGCCTATGCTGAGCTCTATTTCGGGCTCGCGGCCGCGATTGTGCTCGTCTATCTGATCATCGTTGTCAATTTCCAATCCTGGCTCGATCCGTTCATCATTCTTACCGCTCTGCCGGGGGCTCTTGCCGGCATTGTCTGGATGTTATCCTCACTGCCACGTCCCTTTCCATCCCAGCACTCACAGGAGCAATCATGTGCATGGGGATCGCAACCGCCAACAGCGTCCTCGTGGTCAGCTTCGGGCGGGAGAGGCTGAGCCAAGGCTGGAATGCGACGGCGGCTGCCATCGATGCTGGTTTCACCCGCTTCCGGCCCGTGCTGATGACGGCCGGAGCAATGATTTTGGGCATGATCCCCATGGCACTTGCCTTAGAGGAAGGGAGCGAGCAGAATGCGCCGCTCGGGCGGGCCGTCATTGGCGGCCTCTTGGTCGCAACGGTGACGACATTGTTCTTCGTTCCTGCCGTCTTCAGCCTGTTGCATCGGCGGGATCGCGCCAGTTCCTCGGACGGCGCTTCTTCAGCGCAACCAGCAGTGCCGAGTGATTGACCGGGGGGAATAATGCTAGAAGCGAACAAGGATTTGCAGGAAACCGCTTCACGCCTGCGCCTACAGGGGAGAACGTTGCGGACCGCTGGGCTTATTGCCCTCACCGCCGCGCTAGTGGCCGTAGCGGTGGGAGTGGCGGTGCGCTGGCGCCATCACGCAGCAGTCGCACAATGGACCGCCGAACGGGCTGTTCCCGTTGTATCCTTCGTCAGGCCACAGCCAGACGGCGCGTCCTCGCGGTTGATCCTGCCTGGCGATATTCAGGCATGGTTCGATGCGCCCATCTATGCGCGGGTCAACGGCTTTCTCAAAAATTGGTATTTCGATTACGGTGCCCGCGTGAAGGCGGGGCAGGTTCTTGGCGAGATCGAGGCACCGGACCTCGACGCCTCATTTGCCGCTGCTAAAGCCAGACTGGTTAACGCCAATGCCCAGGTCAGCGTCAGGCAAGCCGAATTGGAGTTTGCCAAGACCACTTACGACCGGTGGCGCAATTCGCCGAAGGGCGTCGTTTCCGTGCAGGAAACTCTGGCAAAGAAAGGAGATTTCGACAGCGCCACCGCACGGTTAAATGCCGCCCTTGCCGATGTGAACGTGGCCCAGGGTGAGGTCGACAGGCTGAAAGCGCTCGAAAGCTTCAAACTTGTCATCGCGCCTTTCGACGGCGAGGTGACGGAACGCAATACCGATGTCGGCGCGCTCATCAACGCTGGAAGCGGCGTGGGAGGCGGAAGCGGTCCCGTGCTGTTCCGCGTCGCGGACGTCCATGAGATTCGCGTTTTCGTGCAGGTCCCGCAGAGGATGTCGGCGGACATCAGCCAAGGGCAGACGGCCGAATTGCGTCTGCCGCAATTCCCCGACAAAACTTTCGAGGCAACTGTCGCAACCACCTCCCGGGCCATCAACCAGAGCGCGCGCACTTTGCTGGTCGAGCTGCATGCCGATAATCCCAACGGCGTGCTGCAGCCGGGCTCCTACACCGAGGTGCATTTTAAACTGCCGCCTGAGTCCAACGTATTGAATATCCCAACGAGCGCGCTCATCTTCCGGCAAAATGGGCTTGAGGTCGCCGTGATCGGCCAAGAGGATAGGATTGAATTGAAGAAGGTCTCGATTGGCCGCAACCTTGGAAGCAGCGTCGAAGTTTTAAGTGGCCTTGCGCCTTCCGATCGCGCCGTCATCAGTCCCCCTGACTCGCTCGCAGGCGGGGATCTCGTTCGAATAGCAGGCGAAGCCGCTCCAAGTGGAAAAGGACCGGGTTCCGGAACTGACGGCGAGACCCCGGCTGACGCCAAGACGACAGAACAGACCCGCTGACATGCTTTTCGCGGACAATCCCCGACCGGAGTCCTGAGCGTGAATAAATGTCTGGGCGCACTGGGGTTCGCTGCCGCCCTTGGCGGTTGCACCGTGGGGCCAGATTATCACACGCCCGATATAGCGTTGCCGGACTCATTCCTGCCGCCGGTTGTTCAGATCGCCCAAAAGACTACCAGGAGACCGGGCGCTAATCTAACCGATTGGTGGCAATCCTTGCATGATCCGGAGCTCGACTCGCTTGTCAGCCGCGCTATCGAATCCAACCTTGATCTCGAAATTGCCTTGACCCGCATTCAGCAGGCGCAAACCCAAGAACTCGTGGTGATCGGAGAGATGCTGCCGTCTTCGGAAGCGGATGCGGGAGGGGGCGCGGGCACAGGGACGAATATGACAACTGGCCGGGCATCGCCGGTGCTCAGATCGGCGACAAGCTCAAAAAACCTTGCCAAACGTACTGTTGTGGGCGGCTACGATGCTGCCTGGGAGCTGGACATCTTCGGCAAGTTCCGGCGCGAGCTCGAAGCGTCAACTTACACCGCCGAGGCCCTCGCCGATGCACGCGATTGGGTCTTGGTGACGGTCGCGGCAGATGTCGCCCGCGCCTATCTCGACATGCGGGGCTTTCAAAGGCAGCTTGCCGTCTTGCGCAAAAATGTCAGTGTTGCCAAAGCCGCGTTCGAGTTCCAAAAATCACGATTTCAACAAGGGATCGCCAATGAACTGGACCTCGTATTAGCAGAGCGTTTTTTGGCGACTTTGCGGTCGAATATTGCACCGCTCGAAGCTCAAATCGCGGCTAGCCGGCACGTCATTGCGGTTTTGCTCGGTCAGTTTCCCGAGCAGCTTGCCGGGGAACTCGCAAAGCCAGGCAGATTCCCAGCGCTTCCGGCGCGGGTACCGCCCGGGCTGCCAATCGATCTGTTGCGCCGGCGGCCAGACATCCATGCGGCAGAGCGTCAGCTTGCCGCAGCCACGGCGACCATAGGGGTAGCAACGGCTGACCTCTTTCCGCGACTGATTGTCAGTGGCGCGGTCGGCGGGCAAGGTGGAACGCGTTCATCCTCGGCGGTTCCACTAACATTTATTGGCGCTGCGGGTCCCTCAGTCTATTGGCCTATGCTTGATTTCGGCACACTCGATGCCATAGCCGATATCGCCGAACTGCAAGCTCATGAACTTTTGCTCGATTACAAACAGACGATATTAACCGCTGTCCAGCAGGTCGATGATGCGGCGGCCATCTACGGAGCCGCACAGCAGCGCCTTGGGGACCTCAATCGCGCGCTTGACGCTGCCCGCAGGTCAACAAAGCTCGCGACCGAACGGTACGATCGCGGTTTGACCGATTATCTAAATGTGATCGACGCCGAGCGGGCGGAGTTCGATCTCGAACAGCAATATGTCGTCACGGAACAGACTGCGGCCGAGGAACTGATCGCGCTCTACAAGGCACTTGGAGGCGGCTGGGAGCTGCACGAAATTATCCCAGCTATCAAACAGCCCCAGCCGGCGATCATCGCTGCCGCGCGACGCCTTCTTTCGCCAGACCAGATTCATTAGGAGCCCGGGTTTTCTCAGCCAGCGCATGAAAACGGCGACCACCTAGCCGCCCCTCGCGCCTTTGACCGCGAGCGCGGCCAAACCCAAAGATACGATCGCGTTCCAGCCTGCGAGCGAAAGCCCAAATATCCGCAGCGCCGGAGCATCGCAGCGCGCGACCTTGGCGCTTTGCAATTGCCGCAAAAAATCCGCAACGGTGGGGGCCCGTTCGAGTGCGCCGCTGCATTGCGCAGGTCCTGGCCAAAATCCCCATTCAATCCCGGCATGGTAGGCGCCAAAAACTGCGCTCGCGGCGAAAATCAGGACAAGCCCGGTAAAGGCAATGCGCAAAGGCTTTTTGTGGCCTCGCGCGGCAAGAAACGCCGCGGCACCGGCCAAAGGAATGGCAGCATAATAGGGAATGCGCTCCTTAAGGCAGAGTTCGCAAGGCAAATACCCGAGGCCTTCAAACACAAAGGCACTAAGGATGGATGCGGCTGCGATTGCCAAAATAAAAAGGGCAATGAACAAGGGCGGCTGGCGGCGCATCGCACCCATCAAATCACACGTGCGGCAAGCCAAAAACCCACGACAACGGCAAGCGCAAGAATCACCAGAAACGAGCCGAAATATTTTTCGAGCAGTCCGTTGATCGGCTCGCCAAACCGCTTGAGCAGCGCCGCGATGAAGAAAAATC